>JAACEC010000191.1 GCA_011682715.1 Pseudomonadota bacterium | reverse complement strand
GATGCGGAAGTAATCGTAACGGATGATCGGGGGAATATTTTCCCATTTGACAGCCTCAATAGTAATGGGCATTATGTAAATAAGATACCCTTCTATCCTATACCGGGTAGAAGCTATTCGTTGAATCTCAGGTATAAAAATTTCTATGAAATCAATGTAACGACCAAATGTCCGGAGGGTGTCGTGTTTAATAAGCAGGAGTATCACATAGATTCGGTAAATATCGATACAATCTATTGGAATCATTCCGATAGCTGTCTATACGATATAATAGCATGGGATAGCCTATACGGATATACCGATTTATATGAATATTCAGACGATACGAGTCTTGCAGCGGAGAATCTGATCGATTATTATAATTCGGGTACCGGAAACGCCACTTCTTTAAAGATCAAAGTTTATGTTTACAAATACGATAAGAATTATACGAATTGGTACATGGAGAAATATTATAATAATGAATTTAATCCCATAGAGGATCAAAAACCTTATATCGGATATTTTTCTTCATGTGCGGTAGAGAGTGTAAATGTAATTATTCAATAGGTAGTTAATTTGTCTTTGTTGATTTGTAAATCAAGAAATAATTAAGATCATTTCCCTCACAATTTTCGAAGCAACGGAGGCTGAGCTCCCTGAATGATCATAGGGGGGAGAAAGCTCGACGACATCGACGCCGATGATATTAGATCCCTGAAGTTTATAGAGATATTCAACCAACTCGTTGTATGTAAAACCCCCCGATTCCGGTGTCCCTGTACCGGGGAATACGGAAGGATCAAGTATATCGAGATCAATTGTTATGTAAATAGGTTCATTCCCAATATCGTTCAATTTGCCCTTGAATTCTTCGGGAGTTTTGGGAGAATAGATATTTTCCTTTAAATGCCATTCATCTTCCGTGCCGGAACGGATTCCTATTTGCAGTAAATTTTCAAACCCGCATAATTCCGTACATCTTCTTATTACCGTTGCATGGGACAGTTTCTCTCCGAGATAGTCGTTACGCAGATCGGCATGGGCATCGAAATGGATAAGTCTAACATTTTCGTACTTTTCAAATACCGCTTTGAAAACACCATAAGTAATGAGATGCTCTCCTCCCTGGGATTTTTCCGGAAGAAACGATTTTTTTCGTATAGTTGTAGATCATTTCTATAACGGGGGTGGGGTTACCAAAGGGTAATTCGAGATCCCCGATGTCTGTGAAATCGCAATTGAATAGATTTTTTCTTAAAATAGGGCTGTAAGATTCGAGGTTGTATGAGAATTTTCTGATTTCATCAGGGGCAAATCTTGATCCCGAGCGAAAACTTGAAGTAGAGTCATAAGGTGTACCGAAAATATGGATTTTTGCGGTTTCATTACTGTTTGCATCCATAAATTTCATTATTTTAAAAGCTCCTTTACAAATTCGGGATGGGCGAAGCTCGCTTTATGAATCTCTTCGTTGTAATACTTTGTATCGAAATCCTTTTTTCTTATAGGTCCCTTAATTTCCTTTCCATCCTTTCGTGCATAGGCAAGTGACCACATACCGGAAGGGTAAGTGGGAATAAATGCAAAATAGGGTCTTGTAAATGGGAATACGGCTTTCAATTCCCGATTTAGATTTACAAAGGCTTTTTTCGTATCAGTATAATAGGGAGACTCCCCCTGAACAACGAGTATTCCGTCATCATTCAGTATATCGTATATGTTTTTATAAAAATCACGTTGGTATAAACCTACTGCAGGACCAATGGGATCAGTGGAATCAACGATTACAACATCATATTTATCCTTACTCTCTTTTACGAATTTTATCCCGTCTTCAATATGAAGTTTAAATCTTTTATCTGAAAAACCTACGGACACTTGAGGGAAAAATTCTTTAGAAGCATCGACAACCATTTTATCTATTTCAACAAGCTCGACACTTCTTACGGAATTGTGCTTTAGAACTTCTCTTACAGCTCCTCCGTCTCCCCCTCCGATTAGAAGTACATTTTCGGGATTCTCGTGTGAAAACAGTGGAACATGAGTTATCATTTCATGATATATGAATTCGTCCTTATCCGTAAACATAATAAACCCGTCGAGAACCATTATTTTTCCGAATTCATAAGTATCGATTACGGACATCTCCTGATATTTGCTTTTTACGTGGGCAAGTTCTTGCTTTACTTTGATGGTTATTCCCGAATTAGGTGAATATTTTTCCGTAAACCACAGTTCCATAATTACCTCAACTCCAGAGAACTACGGCAGCAAATGCGGTTCCTATATGTGTGACTTTGTATTCGACACTCTTTATGAGAATGTCTTTTATTGCCTTGTTTCTCATCTTCATCCCTTCTTCCGCCATTCCAACATTTGATTTCATCCCTCTCGAAGAATATTCCATTATTAATCCGGGATATTCCTCGTCTTCGGGAATTGCCACGGCAACGGCTGCAGATATGATTTCACCGGGAAGATCACTTGTAATGGAAGCGTACGCTGCGGGGACAAGAGATCCATAAGGCAACTTAACCGGTTTGATTTTTTCAGAATGGGGGGGAAGAATGCTGCTCATTTTGAGTATATTTGTATTGCCGATTCCTGAGTTGATTAAAGCTCCGTCAAAGGAATTTAACTTAGTCAAACCATCGCTTGAACCGGCAATAAGGAAGTATTTGTCTGGTGTATTAATAATCATTGGATTACTTCACCAATAAGAGCATTGATCTCATTTTTTCTCATTTCTTTGCCTTTTGCAACGGCATCCATCTGGCCTCTCTTCATTTCAACGGTGGAGGCATACTGAGCCTTAAATATTTTTTCAAGATATCTGTAGGCTACCCAGGGGTCAACATCATCACCACAAGTAAAAAGATCAACTGCTGCATAACCGTATTCGGGCCATGTATGTATTGCAAGATGGGATTCGGCTATAACAACAACACCGCTTACACCGTAGGGACTGAACATATGAAAAGAAGAATCTACTACTGTCGCATTTGCTTCAACGGCGGCGTTTTTCATCTCCGTCTCTATAAGTTCTATATTATTTAGAACGGTAGGATCGCAACCGTACATTTCCACCAAGATATGATGCCCAAGTGATTTCATTTATACCTCCTTAATATGAAATCGGTGAGTAAATCAAAAGGATTTTACTATTTTTATT
>JAACEC010000089.1 GCA_011682715.1 Pseudomonadota bacterium | reverse complement strand
TTAACCCTGTTTTCATTTTCAATGCTATTCACAGCTCTCTTGAAAAATGCGTATTTGTTCCCCCTTATTAAATCCCGTGTCTTTTGCATTAGCTGTTGATACAACTGTTTGACCTCTTTCTCTTGTTCGTTATTCGCTTCTATTGAAATATATTCATATAATTCGAATAGTTTTTCAAAAAGCCTTTCTATACTGATATTTTTCTCGCCCCCCCAAGCACCCTTAAATTTGTTTTTTATTACAATCAGGAACAAATCAGGGTGTAAATAAATATCATCTATTGTATCTTTTATTATCCTTTCAGCCAAAACTTTTTTATCATTTTTATAGAGATACTCGATATACTGTTCCTGAACAAAAGGAGAAAAACGAGAGATCGATATTACCATATACTCATTAAATCCTTCCCATATTTCCTCTGCATGTTCAAATACTTCAAAGATGTATTTCGCGCGAACGAGATCATTCATATATCCGCTCAAACGCTCTTTTGTCCCTATACGTTCCTTTAAGTATTTCTCCAAATCGTATTTATCGGGAAAGATCTTTTCAAGAAAGAAGAAGGCTCGAAGATTTGGTATTGTTTTAAACGAACTTTCCACCAGCTTCTTTTCTTCTTCATTGAGATCATTCTGTATCTTCTCAAGTTCAAACAGCTTTCTTTTTAAATCCGTTATTTTCAATATCTCATCAACGACAGATTTGTCCTTTCCCTTTTTGATTCCATAATTATAGCTCAAATCTTTCGTAATTATCGAGGATTTTTCGCAACTTTTCTTAATTTTTTTCCACTCGTTTAACCAATCTTTTTCATCTATAAAATAGGGAACAAAAAAGGACTTCAATTCCTTTTGAGAGAGTTTCTTGTTTGCCTTTTTCAATATGACATACACCGCTTCATCCGGAGATTCCTCTATTAATTTCTTAAAATCATCCGTTCTGTCAAAACGATACACATCATAATCATTTTTATCAAGATGTACCACTATATTGTTCAGCTTTTGTCTCTTGAATTTTTTTACCGTTTTATTTTTAAACCTTATCTTTACATCATCAAAAATATAATCGACTTTCTCAATCTTACCGGTACCGAAATTCTGGTGGTAAACATATTCCCCTTCGTCAAAAAGAATCAAATCCTCAAAAACCTTAACGGCTTTTTTTAGGTCATCGCATATCATCAATTTTGATATTTTAAACAGTCTCTCAAGATTTTTGTGTTCTTTATAAAAATTTTTGTAATAATTAATAAACAACATTTTAATGTTTTTATCGTTGGGATCCGTATCAAGCAATAATTTAAGAAATTTATAATACATTTTGTCATCTATTTCCATATCATTGATTATAAGATTAATAATACTGCTTGCGAGTTCGCTATTCCCTTTTTTCGAGACTATTACGGCAATATCGTATACTCCCTTGTTGGATAGTTTCTTTTCTCCCAGGGCGTTAAGCATATTTTCTTCGAGTTTTCCGAAATTTCTTTCACGTGCCAACGCCTTTAGATATTTGTAATAATATCTCTTATATTCTTCCTCATCCTTTTTTTCGTAATAATTCATTATTTTCTTTATGAATGGTGATTGCTTTTCCGATTTATTGATAAGGTAATTGAGATATGTAATATAATCTTCATCAAATCTGCCAGTATTTTCACAAGCGTCAATGTATGCTCTTACTACTGCGGTAGACTTTTTCCCCCTATCCTCTAACTCTTTAAACACCTCAATCAATTCATCCCATTTCTTTTCTTTCTTTAATCCTTGTATTTTTTCCGATTTACTCATACATTAAACCTAAATTCAACTATATCGCCATCTTCTACGATATAATCTTTCCCTTCTAATTTTAACAGACCTTTTTCCTTCAAAACACTAAAATCGGGATCATTTTTAAAATCGTTAAAATGAACGACTTGTGCCTTAATAAATCCCTTTTCAATATCCGTGTGAATCTTCCCGGCTGCTTTTTGTGCCTTTGTTCCATCTTTTATGGACCAAGCTTTTACTTCGTCTTTCCCTACGGTAAAAAACGATATCAAACCAAGACGATTAAAAGTTGCTTTCTTAACTATTTCTATTGCGGATTCGGATACACCGAGTTCTTGCATATATTCAGTTCTTTCTGTCTCATCCAGTTGATTAATCTCCATTTCTAACTCTCCGCACATATCAAGGACTCCGAAATTCAATCTTTCTCCCAATTCCTCTACCTGTTTTTTTACACTTTCATCAATAGCTTCTTCTCCCCTGTTGATAACGATAAGAAGCGGTTTTAAAGAGAGTAGATTGTACCCCTTTAAGAGATGTAACTCTTGTTCGGACAGTGATAATGTTCTTAATGGAACCTCGTTTTCCAGTGATTGCTTTAACCTCTCAAGAAGAGGAAACTCCTTTTTTTCATCACCCACAAGATTCCCTTTCTTTTTTTCAAGCCGTTGCAATCTCTTCTCAATAATCGAGTAATCACTAAACATAATTTCGGAATCGAGAGTTAGGACATCTCTAATGACGTCTATGTCGGGGAATCTATAAACAACATCCTCTCGTTTAAAATATCTTACAATCTCAAGAATCACATCGATATTTTTGGCGAATTCAACTACTTTTGTACCCCAATTTTCTCTGTCATTTTCTGCTATAGCCGGCATATCTGTGATATTCATTGTTGCATATTTGAGTTTTTCCGGTTGAAATATCGAGTTTAAAAAATCAATTCTCGGGTCTTTAAGTTTTACAACTGCCGTATTGGGTTTCGAATCTTTCAGGGAGTAAGAAGTTATTTCTATGGATAATCCTGTAAGTGCATTAAATATAGTAGTTTTACCTGTATTCTCAAGTCCTATTATTCCGATATCCATTTTCCATTAATCTTTTTAAATCTATATGCATTCAAAATGCTATCGGAAATAGGAGATTCGTAATCGAAGAGAGTTTTGGCTTCTCCTTTATACCCCACTATACTTTTCCTTTCCTTGTCGTAATATATATGAAACAGCGCAATACTACCCATCTTCCCGTATGTTCTAAAAATCACCGTATGCGTTTTTTTGTCCTCTATTGGTTTATCGATCCCTCTTCCGTTAAATCCACCAAGAATAAAATCAATTCCGTTAACATTCTCTGCAATATATCTATCTCTCTGATCCCCTATGTCTGTAACTGCGATTATTATATCAACATTATGTGCTTTTAAAATTGAAACCATTCTCTTTGCAGCTCCCAACTCATTCTCAATATCAACATCATCCCAATACTTACCCTGATTGAACAATTTCAAATATTCCGAAACTAAGCCAAAGATACCGATTTTAACGCCGTTTCTTTCAATAATCTCATACTGTTTTATTGGGAAATCTCTAAATATGGCATTTGAAGAAACATAGGGAAAATCACCTACAATAGGTTTTAAATCGGGACCTACAGATATATCGTAAACACCGAAATTTATAAAATCGTACCCTACATCTTTTAAGAATTTAGTTACTTTTTCTGTTTTCTCTATGGGCTGGAACGCATTATCCGTAAATATATTACCATTGGAGATAACAATCAAGTTACTATCCTTTAAGCGTTCCTTCTTAAGAAAAGGAATAAATGATGCTGCATTTCCAATAGTAGGAGGGAATGAGGGATTCATGTAAGTGGCATATTCAGGCTTTAAGTGTCCTTGGATATCTCCTGTGAAAATGATACTTATATCGGATATATTATCGGCAAAAATAAATAGAGGTAAAAATAAAAGTAAAAATAGTATCCTCTTCATTCCATCCTCAATTTTTTTGTGGAACGTTTGAGTATAGGAACAAAAAATTTCTCTTCATAGTATCTTGCGACTTCGGGTGATGTAATAGCAACACTCGACTCGTCATTTTGGGACATTGCATAATAGCTCCAGTTTGTGGAACCCAAAACGACAATAGTAGAATCGACAATAAACATCTTTGCATGCGTAGTTGTATCCAAATCATCGTATAGTGCATCTACTCCGTGTTCCCTTAAATATTCAACGGCACCCATATTTTGTCTTGTACTGTTTTTGACAAAATTAGAAGCATCCACTATCACCCTGATCTTTACCCCTCTATTATGAGAATATATCAGCGCATTAAGTATCTCAGTTATGGGATCTCCATCTCTATTCAGTGAGGGATGAATCTCAAGCATCGCTACATCAATGGTTTTATTTGCATTCTTAATTAAATTTATCGCATAAGGTAAATAATCCCTGTTATTCAAAACTACGACGCTTTTAGCAGGGAATCCAAACAGTTGAAGAGAAAACAAAATCGAAACAGCTAAAAATAAAATACGTCTCATAATAATTCCGGTTTCTTAAGGGACCTTTTTCTTACCTCTGAAAAGTATTGTTCGAAATTACGACAAACCGGTTTTGAAAAAACGGCAGCGGAAGCTTCGCGATTCAGTTCAAGCGCATAATAACTCCAGTTCATTGAACCTACAACAGAAATATAATCATCAATAAGTATTATCTTGTTATGGGATGTTATCATCCCCGGATCGTACAGAATATTAATCTTGTTTTTCGATTTCTCCTCTATCCATTTGGCGAA
>JAACEC010000088.1 GCA_011682715.1 Pseudomonadota bacterium | reverse complement strand
CGTTCCCCCATCGTATTTTTTTCTATAATCGATGCATCTTTCTTTGTCGCCGATAAGGGCAAGACGAGGGGAGAATTCCCGTATGATCAAATCCAATTCCGCCGTGTTTTTATTGCACGTAACGGCGAAGAGATTGAATTTATTTTTGTATTCTCTGATTACATCGATTGTACTTTTGCCAATGGAGCCGGTAGCTCCCAGTAGAGCTACACTTTTCATAGCATTATCACAAGTTTAACGTATAGGTAATAATAAACGAACGGGACCATAAAGAGAAAGCCATCGAATCGGTCGAGAAGTCCGCCATGTCCGGGTAAAAATTTTGATGAGTCTTTTATGGCAATATCCCTTTTTATAAGTGATTCTGTTAGATCACCGATTTGACTGAGTATCGACCCGAATATACCGATGGCGAATACATCGAAGTAGTTGAGCAAATTACCCGATAAGAGTTTAACTACCCAGACGGCAACAATTGTAAAAATGACGTTTCCTACGGCTCCTTCCCACGATTTCTTGGGACTTACACGGGGTAGAAGTTTGTGTTTCCCGAAGGCTATTCCTATAAAATAGGCGCCCGAATCGCCGCCCCATCCCATGAGAAACGGCAGAAGTGCAAAGTAAAATCCGTCTATGTATGGCATGTTAAAAATTCTCGGTAACTCTCTGAGAAAAACAAGATGTCCGAGAAGCCACGGGATAAAAAATGCCCCCATTACCGTTGAAGCAATGTGGTAGGTGGGTTTATCGGCTTTTTTTCGTGCCAGCTCAAATATGCTTATGACGAGATACCCCGTTGCAAGCGTAAGAGAGAGAAAAAAATAGCTCCTGTAGAACATTGTTATTACGATTACAGCCCCCATAGTCGCACCGAATAATTTATGGGGTGCCATATTCTTATACTCTAGTATTTTAAGAAATTCGTAGGATGTGAATGCGCACAGGAGAACAACGAATGTAGCGTAGAAGTAAGAACCGAGATAGATAATGTAGATAATGAGCGGGATCCAGAATAGAGCGGTTAACCATCTCAGCGTGAGTTCTCTCTTATTGAATTTTTTCTTTATGGGAATTCTTTCAGATTCCACCGAATCGCCTTTTTCTGTGTAAATAATTTTCGATTGACTTTTTATACTCTTTCCCTGTAAAATCGGGCCAGAGAATGTTGGTAAAGTAAAATTCCGAATATGCTATTTGCCAAAGAAGGAAATTCGAAATGCGTATCTCTCCGCTTGTTCGTATAACGAGATCGGGGTCCGGAATATCCTTTGTGTAAAGGTATTCGCCAAAGAACTCAGGAGTCAATTTATCCGCGGTAACTCCCTTCTCGATTAATTTCTTAACCGCATTTAGAATTTCATCCCTTCCGCCGTAATTTACGGCAAGGAGAAGATTTAATCCCGTGTTATTCTCGGTTTCTCCTTCGATCCACTCGAATATATCAAGTACGTCCGAGGGTATTCCCTCTCTGTCACCGATTATTCTTACTCTGACATTGTTTTTCATAAGATCTTTGAACTGTTCCCTGGTGCTTTTAATGAAGAGTTTCATCAGAAAGCTTACTTCGTCTTTGGATCTTTTCCAATTTTCCTTTGAAAATGTGTAAAGAGTAAGGTATTTGATGCCGATTTTCCCCGATTCTTCTACAATTTCTCTTACTCGTTTAACCCCCTCTCTGTGCCCTGCAATACGCGGTAAATTCCTCTTTTTCGCCCAACGACCGTTACCGTCCATTATAATGGCAACGTGAACGGGGAGATTAGTATCGTTTTCCGTATCTCCCATTATATTTCCATCACTTCCTTTACCTTTTCATCCACCATCTTTTCGATTTTCTCTATGAATTCATCGGTAAGTTTCTGTGATTCTTCAAGATCGAGGTCCCTTTGATCTTCTGATATAGTGTCCTCTTTCTCGAGATTTTTTATTTTGTCATTTGTGTCTCTTCTTACGTTTCTTATGGTGATTTTTGCCTCTTCGCCGTATTTTTTAACGATTTTACCGGTCTCTTTTCTTCGTTCTTCGCTTAGCGGTGGAATGGCTATTCTTATCACTTTACCGTCATTTGTGGGGTTAAACCCGATATTTGCTACCTGAATAGCTTTTTCTATTGCCCCTGAGTGAGATTTATCCCATGGTTGGATAATCACGAGAGTAGCATCGGGAATGGAGATCGTTGCCATCTGATTTAGAGGCGTTTGTGTTCCGTAATAATCAACTTTGATATCTTCAAATAAACCGGTGGTCGGTCTTCCGCTTCTCACCTTGCTAAATTCGGACCTCAGCGATTCAATTGCCTTTTTCATTTTATCCTTCGCATCTCTCAAAATTTCCTTATTCATCGTTACCTCCACTATCGATTATTGTCCCGATTTCTTTTCCCATAATAATATTTTTCATATTATCTTTTTCATAGAGATTGAAAACCGCAATGGGGAGATTATTTTCCATGCACAAACTCACGGCAGTTGTATCGAGGACTCTGTAACCGTTCCTTATGAATTGCAGATATGAGACTTTTCTCAGTAATACGGCATTTTCGTTTTTAACGGGATCACCATCAAAAACACCGTCCACCTTTGTGCCCTTCATCATTATATCCGCATTGATTTCAATGGCACGAAGAGCCGCAGCCGTATCCGTTGAAAAGTATGGATTACCCGTGCCACAAGAGAAGATAACGACTCTTCCCTTTTCGAGATGCCGGATTGCCCTTCTTCTTATGTACGATTCGGCTACGTTAGCCATTGGAATGGCGGTCATTACCCTCGTAAAAACGCCCTTTTCCTCAAGGGCACTTTGTATTGCAAGGGAATTTATGGCGGTGGCGAGCATACCCATATAATCAGCCTGGGTTCTCTCTATCCCAAGTTTTTTCACGGCTTCCTCACCTCGGACGATGTTTCCGCCGCCTATTACAATGCCTATATCAATACCGTAATTGTGGATTTCGATTATCTCGTCAGTAAGTTTGTTCACAATATCGGGCAATATTACGCTTTTATCTCCCGATAAAACCTCCCCGCTCAGCTTAAGAACTATTCTTTTATAGCGGGGGTGAGACATTATTCTTCTCCTATTTTAAATCTTGCAAACCGTCTTACGGTTATGTTTTCTCCGAGTTTTGCAATGAAAGATTTTATAAGGTCATGAATCGTTAGCGAGTTGTCTCTTGCATATTGCTGATCAAGAAGACATATCTCCTTGTAAAATTTCTCTATTTTTCCTTTGATGATCTTTTCGACAACGTTAGCCGGCTTGCCGGAGTTTTTCAACTGTTCCGCATAGATTTCTTTTTCCCTGTTCAGAACATTTTCAGGAACATCTTCCCTTTTAACATATTTCGGGTCGGCAATAGCAATATGCATTGCGATTTCGTGTGCAAGCTCCTTGAATTCCGCAGTTCTTGCGACAAAATCGGTTTCACAATTGATCTCGACCATAACTCCGAGTTGTGCGCCCGGGTGTATGTAATTTTCTATAATACCTTGGTTCGCCTCTCTCGACATCTTTTTAATAGCATTTGCCATGCCTTTTTTTCGGAGGAATTCGGCGGCTTTTTCCACATTTTCGTCGTTTTCCTCAAGAGCCTTCTTACAATCTAAGAATCCGGCTCCTGTCGATTTTCTCAATGTCTTTATCTTTTCGGCATCTATTTTCATTATTACCTCCGATTACACTATTCGGTTTTCTTCGCTGCAGCTTTCTTTGTCTTTTTCTCGGCAGTTTTTTTCTCAGTAGCTTTTTTCTCTGTTTTTTCCGTTTTATCGGTCGTCTTTTTAGCTGTCTTCTTTACAGTCTGCTTCTTCTCGGTAGCTTTCTTCTCGCTTTTAGGCTCTTTATTTACCTCTTTGGTTGTCTTTTTTGTTTCCTTTTTAGGCTCTTCTTTTATCTTTTTGACGGGAGCTTTTTTCTCTGCCGTTTTATGTATTGTTGTCTTTTTTGAATGTTCGGCGGCTTTTGCCGCTTTTTCCTTATTTGCTTTGTCCTCTTCGGCTTTACGTTCCTCTATCATCTTTTCCTCTACACCGCTTTCCAGTTTTTTCTCTCTCATTTCCTTTCCCTCTTCAATGGCGGCAGCAATTACCGTTGTGAAGAGTTTTATGGATTTTGTGGCATCGTCATTTCCCGGTATGGGATATGCGACATCATCGGGATCAATATTCGTATCAGCGATGGCAACAACGGGGATGCCGAGTTTGAGTGCCTCTTTAAAAGCGATCTCTTCGTTTTTTATATCTATTATAAACATAATATCGGGTATTCTATTCATATCCCGTATACCATTGAGGTACTTATTGAGTTTCATTCTCTCTTTGCGGATTTTTAAAGCTTCCTTTTTGGTGATCTCGCTCATTCTACCGTCTTCTTCCATCTTCTCGTAATCGATCATTCTTGCAACGGTCTTTTTGATTGTCCTGAAATTGGTAAGCATTCCGCCGAGCCATCTTTCCGTAACATAATATGCACCGGCTCTTTCGGCGCTCTCTTTAATGATATCCTTTGCCTGTCTCTTCGTTCCGACCATGAGAACAGTCTTACCTTCGGCTACTTCATCTCTCATGAACTCATAAGCTTTTTCGAGATACTGTAAGCTTTTTTCCACATCTATAATATGAAT
>JAACEC010000087.1 GCA_011682715.1 Pseudomonadota bacterium | reverse complement strand
ACCATGGTACATCATGGCTATGGCTGTATTAAGGGGTTTATCGGAATATGAGGCCATGGACTTAAACATAATTGACCTGTCCCCAATTCGTGCCGTTTGCCCTGTTGCCACAGCACAGTAAACGTTAGTTTTTTGGGCGTACAGCTCAAAGCAGCCATGGGTATTGCAGCGAGGAGAAAACCGTACCGTTCTCAATGAAAAGAATGGGAATATATACGGGTACGCTTCTTTGGGCTTTGGGACAAATATAGGTTTGAGTTTCTCCAGCTCACGCGCTGTAAGGGTAGGATCAAGGATCTTAGGTGTTGCTGACCGAAAAGCCTCCAACTCCTCATCTGCCCGTTCCCAACGTTCCTCTCGCTCCGCTGCATTTTTCTCGGCCATTTTGTGATAGAAAGACCAAGCAATTTGCCCCAATGGCCCGTCTGTTCCAAATTCCTCTATCGAGGTCAGGTCGGCAGCATCGAGAATAAGACTCTTGTTGCCAATCTCCGGTTCCTCGATGTAAACCCGCACCCCGACCTTGGGGTAGCTGTAACAGACGAGTTCTGTTCCAACAACCTTTGCCTTCGGAAATCGCTCCTTGACCTTTTCCTCAGCTTGCTTACTAGCTGTGTTGGGATCCCAACGTCTGGGGCCAATTTGAATTGCTGGAACCGCCGAGCCTTGTTAGCTCTTATCTGTCTGCACGGGTAAATCGTGAATCAAGGCATAGACACAGAATGAACTCATCCTAACTCGACTGATGTCTATTCCCACATCCGCATTCGTTGATCGAGTCCGCTGTCTAAATGCCCCAAGCCATATCCCTTCTATATCATCGACTCGATTATCAGCACACTGAGCATTGGGAACAATCACAATCTGACTAATAACATGTTGAGCTATTAGCAAACCAGGAGCATATCTCTTCCATTCCTGAAGTCGCCCGCGATCGATGACATGGCGAGGAGGATTGAGCCATATCCGATGTGTCTCCTCTGGACGAAGAGACCAAAGGGCCGCTAAATCGTGTCCGAGACCCTTCGCGTTGGTCAGGATGGTATGATCGCTTCTTCCAAGATCTTTCAGTTCTATCCATACGATCCGTGATGGGCTTTCAAGAGACGGTTCCGCCAAGACTAGGTCAACCCATTTCGTATTGGTCTTGGATCCCGACCGTGGGAGTTCGGTGAAATAGGGCTGTTCATATTCTCCCAGATGTCTCCAGTCACCGGCGGCACCATTTTCGACTGCTCGATAGAGCTCAACCTGAAGCCAATACTCTAGCATGCGCCACCTTGCCACGTGATCTACTTCGCGCTCTGCCAGCAATCTCGCAACCCACTGCGCAAGAACGTGAGAACTGGAGAATGGATTAGTCGATTTCATGAAACCCCCCAAAGAGCTAACGATGAGGTAACCAGCCGCGCCTACAGCCTCCGCGGAAATCGGCAAACGTTCTCGCGGTCTGGTTGACCGTTTTGTTAGCGAATACGCTTCAATTTTAATGTATTACAATTACGCTACATCCCAATGGGTTGCTTTATATTCCGTTGAGGATAGCCTTCTGAGTAATAATCAATATAAAATGGAGATATATTTAAAATTTTGATCAAAATTCGATTTAGTAACGTCCTCAAAATTCGATTGTTTTTTGTTGTAGAAAATCCAGCGTGAGGACCTTTTCTTCCATGAGCTGAATAATGGCGCTGCTGAAATGCTTTTTCTTCAAACTCAGACAAAGAAAGCTCCAATACCTCAAAAAATCTTTTTGTCATTTCACTCTGTGGTGTTTGATTAAGATTGTATATTTTGTTTTTAATAATCCTTTTCTCATTCGGTTCTTTACTATCTGGAGCATTTGGAAGAAGTGCTTCTATGGCATCAATGAGTTCTTTTTTAATCTTTTTCCATTCTTCTTTTTTTAATAGCTTAGTTTGGAAAGATTGCTCATTTGCTTTTATGTAATTTCTTTGAATAGCTTCAATCGTTGCACCAAACTGAGATGCCTTGACGTGTACAGGTGAAGTTACCGCATGCCAATAAAGCCAACTAATATGCTTCAAATCATATGTATTAAACTTCAAACAAAATGATTCAACAGATTTTGATACAATGCTGGCGTTAATAGGATCGAAATCTGAGCAATTTAATTTTAGGGGAGGTTTCGTTTGAGAAGTGTAAACTCGTTTTTCTATATCATACGGATCAACGCATTTGTATGAAACAATATCCCACTTTTCATCGAATCTGCTGTAGCCCAAAGAAGGAAAGAATCGTCCCAGTGTATATGATAACGCCAAACGTATTTGTTCCATTTTTTCATTTGAGGGTGCACCTTGGTACAAAATAAAACCTGGACAGTATTTACTATCTATTGCATCTGTCTTTGTTTCTCCAATAAAAATCGATTCACCTTCAAAAGCAAATTTTAAGCAGGCAACAGACATTCCCAAACCAATTGTATGTTCTCTCTCAATGCTTATAGTATCTGATTTTGATGAAAACTCTTTTTTGAATTTCCCTTTCAAACTCATATTTATCGAATCAGACCAGCGCCAATTGTTTTCGGTTCTTAAATTTGTTATCCATTCTATCGTGTGTAAAACTGTCGAATCTGAATAGTTAACTTCGAGTTCTTCAATACTAATCGTTGCCTTATTTATTGGAGTACCATTTTCATCATAAGTCAGAGTATTGTTGGGGATATGGGTCGCTATCGCAGTACCACTTGCCCCAAAACCATTATATATCTGAATTTTTTCAAAGTCAGATATTATCTCCCCCAATTGATATCTCGATTTTGAAATTAACTTATCATGTTTAATATTGGCAATCATCGATATTGAAAGGTTTTTGTTTCGATGTATAGACAATGATTGTATGGGTTTATTGATCATGTTGATAGATTGACAATGCCAAGTACCTTTAGTGAAATCGTAAGGTAGCACCTCCCATTCATACATTTTGTAAATATAGTTTTCAGTCATAACTTCCTATTCAGTTAGAACATAAGCATTGCAAACAATTGATTGTTGATTCGATAAATAATCGCTAACGTGTGCATCATGGGTTGCATGAAGCGCAGCGGAATGCAATCCACTGCATGCAATTGTTATGTTTTCCTTAATTTGATTTAAATAACTTTTTTTCGCTCGTATTTTGATGGTTCGATGTTTTCTGCATAGAGATTTAGATACATTTTGATACAGTCTACGATATTTTTATCATCTCGATTTTTGTCGCCCACCACTATGAAAATGTTGTCAATTGCAGCGTACATATTCTGAACAATTTGATCTAGATCAGCACATTCTAATGGGGCGTTATTTTGCTGATACTCCTCAGAAAGCAGACCTTCTAACTGTGAACGATATTTTAGAATCTTGTGTTTTAGCAGCGACATGTTGCTGTCATTCTGGTATGTCGCATATGCTTCGGCTATACCCGCATACATATGATTTGTCTCTAACAAAAACCGATCAACAATTTTCAAATATTTACCTTTTGGTAGACGACGATTAATGATGTCATCAGGTAATTCTGATGAAGAATATTTAATATATATGCCATCGATCTCCCTGTCATATGAAGAAAGGGTCGTCGGTGTCTTTGAATCAGGATGATTCCAAAAAGCCGTACAAAAAGGTAGTCCGTTTCTATATTGTTCAAGATTTCGATAAAACCAAATCCAAACACAATCTGCAGGTTGATCTCGAAACCGACTTTCTACAATTTCTGATCTATAGTAATCACTTCTTTTCAGGCCCTCGATGAGTTTCGGCAATTGCCCCTCAATGATTATATTAGAAGTATTTCGTTTCAGAACAATTTTCATCGAAATTCTTCGGCTAAGGGCATGCGAAGTATCAATCCCGGACTCTATAATGGTGAAGTTGTCATTCGAAAAATAGAAATTCCTAATTTTATCTATTGATTGATCGTCATCTAGCTGATTTTCAAACGGAATATCAATCTTCCAACCTTTCTTTGTTTTAACAACGTTTTGGCGAGTAACGAAGTCCCAGTACTTTGTGTCTGATTCTAGATCACATACAACTAAAATTACAGGTAGAGAGTGGTTCAGCCAGTAATCCACATGTCTCTCTTCTGGGTAATAAGTGATGCTATCTTTGGTCTTGTTGATATAGCTTTTCCCAGTTTTGACTTGGATGCAATACAAAAGTCCGGTCGGATTTCCGTTTTCTACGATTTCGACTTGGGTGTCTATGCCTTGATCAGCAACATATTGCTCTCGTTCAATCCAGCCAAATTTCTCTAAAAAACAAAGAGCGACTTTGTGAATACCGATTCTCTCGGTAATGCTGTTTCCAATCATTGCTTTACCATTATAAATATTTGACTCTTTTTTAATGTTAAAAGGAAATTCCGATTTTCATCAAAACATAACCAGTTAGTATATAGTTTTAATGATAAATACCAAAATCAAAAAAACTTGACAAGCACTATTTGTATATTTTATGTTAATTCTAGCTTGATAACTCCACAAAATTTGTATTATCAATAAGCCAGATAAATTCATTATGATTAAAATCCCCCAAGAACTGAACAACCCTCGTCTATAAGACGAGGGGTTCAAGAGGGGTCGATTTGAAATCGACTGTCGTCTACCACAGGTTCTCCCTCTTGTTCCT
>JAACEC010000086.1 GCA_011682715.1 Pseudomonadota bacterium | reverse complement strand
AAGAAGTTTGCTCAGGAAGCACATGAAGCCATAAGAGCCACATACGTGACGCTTACACCGCAAAATATAGAAAAGTATCTATCAAATGACCAGTATAAACTGTACAATTTAATATTCACAAGATTTATTGCGAGTCAAATGGCTCCGGCTGTTTTTGATGAAACAAAAGTGGAATTGGCGGACGAAAAGTATACACTTAGAGGGAAAACAGCCGTGCTCGTTTTTGACGGTTTTAGTAAAATATACCCCATCGACATTAAAGACGAGGGACATATTCCGTTGCTCAATAGAGGGGAAGAGATCGAACCTAAGGAGGTGGAAACACTTCAACATTTTACACAACCACCCGCAAGGTACACGGAAGGGACGCTCGTAAAAGAACTTGAAGCAAAAGGAATAGGGAGACCGAGCACTTATGCGACAATAATTTCGCGACTGCTCGACAGAAAGTACGTTATCGAAAAGAAAAAAACGCTTTTTCCGACGGAACTCGGCGAACTCGTGGAAAAAACGCTTGTAAAATTATTCCCCGACATATTTCATGTGCAATTTACATCCAAAATGGAGATGGAATTGGATGAAATTGAAGAGGGAAAGAAAAAATATATAGGGCTAATGAGAGAATTTTATGCAAAATTAAGCGAAAGGATGAAGCACGTGGAGGAGAACAGAGCGAATATAAAAAAGGAAATCGAAGAAAAAACGGATAAAAAATGCCCAAAATGCGGAGCCCCTCTCGTTATAAAGTGGGGAAGGTTCGGGAAGTTTCTATCTTGTAGCAACTATCCTGAGTGCAAGTATACGGAACCGTTGGAGAAAAAGCAACCAAAAGAGAAAAAACCTGTGGGGCGTGATTGTCCCAAATGCGGAGCTCCTCTCGTTTACGTACACGGGAAATACGGTGATTTTATTGCCTGTAGTAATTATCCCAAATGCAAGTATACCGAATCTATTACAACGGGAATAAAGTGCCCGGAAAAGGATTGTGACGGCGAAATCGTCCAAAAGAGGAGCAAAAGGGGAAGGATATTCTACGGGTGTAGCAACTATCCCAAGTGTAAATTTTCGACATGGTACAAACCGGTAGTGAAGAAATGTCCCAAATGCGGCAATTACTATATGGAGGAACATAAGAATAAGGATAGTTCCGTAACACTTGTATGCCCAAAATGCGGATATTCGGAAAATGAATGAAGTAATTATCGTAGGCGGGGGATTGGCAGGCACGGAAGCTGCATACCAGCTTGCAAAGAGGGGATACAGCGTAATTCTCTATGAACAGAGACCTAAAAAAATGACCGAGGCGCACAAAACGGATATGTTGGGTGAGCTTGTTTGCAGCAATTCGTTAAAATCCATGGAAATTACAAATGCTCATGGACTACTTAAGTATGAATTGCTACAGTATGATTCACTTATAATAGGACAAGCATATCAAAACCGCATAGCAGGCGGGAAAGCACTTGTGGTGGATAGGAAAAAATTTTCAAGATTGATAACGGAAATTATAGAAAAAGAGAAAAATATAACACTAAAGAGGGAAATCGTGGGGCAGATTGATAAAAATAAATCTACTATCGTTGCAACAGGACCTCTTTCCGGGGAATTTCTCGAAAATAACTTTGCAGATTCCGTAAAGGGGAACAATTTGTACTTTTACGATGCGATATCTCCTACGATTTTGACGGAATCGATAGATTTTACAAGAGCTTTTTGGGGATCGAGATACATAGAGGATGACAATGCTTACCTGAATATCCCGTTAAGCAAAGAAGAATACAATAAACTCGTAGAGATGATAAAAAATGCCGAAAAGGCTAATGTTCACGAATTCGATAAGGAACTTTTCTTCGAGGGATGTCTCCCCGTTGAGGAGATAGCGAGACGTGGAGATAATACGCTCCGTTTCGGTTTAATGAAACCCGTTGGAATAAAAAGCCCCGAAGGATTCGAGAAACCGTATGCCGTGATACAGTTACGCAGGGAAAACAGAGAGGGGACATTTCTCAATATGGTGGGGTTTCAGACACAAATGACTTACACGGAACAGAAACGAGTTATCAGGAGCATAGCGGCACTTCGGAATGCGGAAATTATACGATACGGATCCATGCACAGAAATGCTTATGTAAAGGCAAAAAATGTTTTAAGTTACAATCTGTCTCTAAAAAATTATCCCAATGTATTCTTTGCAGGCCAGATTACGGGAGCGGAAGGCTACGTAGAATCGACACTTACGGGGCTTATAGCGGCTATTCAGATGGACCGGTATATAAAAGGAAAACCGCCGATTGAATTTTCCCAAAATACTCCCTCTGGGGCACTTTTGAACTACCTCTTTTTTAATGTTACCGATAATATACAGCCGATGAATATAAACTTCGGATTGTTCCCTCCCCTAGAGGGAAAAATAGGAAAAAAGGAAAGACGGGAACAAATGGTAAAGAGGGCAAAATGGTGGATAGAGAAACAGAAAGCGGAAATTACAGAAAATATCTGAAAAAATTCCTGGATCATCTGGAAAATGTGAAACGATTTTCGGAGAAAACAATAATTTCGTACAAAAGCGATTTGAATCAGTTTTTTTCCTATATCAAGGAGCGGGAGAATATTGAAAATATAGAGGAGACAAAAAAGATACATATCAGGGAATTCATATCTTCTCTTATGCGGTACGGTTTTGACAGAAGTTCGGCAAATAGGAAATTATCAGCTATAAAATCGTTTTTTTCTTTTCTGACGGAAACGGAGGTTATAGGGAAAAATCCGGCGATTCTGATAAAAGCCCCTAAAACGGACAAGAAACTTCCGAGTTATCTGACTGTCGAGGAGATAAATAGATTGATGACGCTCCCCGATACGAACAAGTGGAAAGGCCTAAGGGACAGAGCTATTTTAGAACTCTTATATTCGACGGGAATGAGAGCATCCGAACTGATAAATCTGAATGTGGACGATATCGATTTTGAGGATGAAACCGTAAAGGTGTTTGGGAAAGGGAAGAAGGAGAGAATCATTCCGTTCAATCAAAGTTCCGCAAATGCCATTAAGAATTATCTTACAGTTAGGGGGAAAATGATTAAAGAGAAGGAAAATGCACTGATAATAAATAAGAACGGTATCCGATTATCTCAAAGATCTCTTGTAAGAATCGTAAAATCGTACATAAATGTTGCTGCACCGGGTAAAAAGGCAAGTCCCCACGTACTAAGGCATACGTTTGCTACGCATTTGCTCGATAGCGGGGCTGATTTGAGGGCAGTTCAGGCTCTTCTCGGCCATTCGTCGCTGGCAACGACACAAATTTATACACATGTATCAAAATCAAGGCTAAAAAAAATATACAATCAAGCCCATCCGAGAGCCTGATTGTATATTTTTAATGTTTCAACTATTCTTTTATCGCCGATTCGACAATAGAACGTATTTCTTTCTCAAGTCCGGGATAGTATCCAACGAATCGTTTGATTACTCGTCCTTTTTTATCCAGGATATAGGTTGTCGGAATACCCTTCACACCGTATTCTTGTGCAATCTGCTGTGTTCCCTTAAGGATCGTATAATCGATTTTATATTCGTTACGGAAATTTTGTAGTTTTGCGGGATTATCCAATCCAACACCCACAACAAGCAGTCCCTTTTTCTTGAAATCGTCATTGAGTTTGATCAGTTCCGGGATTTCCTTGCGGCAGGGGGCACACCACGTTGCCCAAAAATCCATTATGATAACTTTCCCTTTATTATTTTGCAAAGTAAAAGATTTCCCATCAAGGGTGGGAAGGGTAAAGTTAAGCGAAAGAGATCTATTGGCACCTACGTCTGCTTTTTTAGTGACGGATGTCGTATTGTTCTTAGTTGTGTCAATTGCTGTTGTATCCGAATTGGTCAATGTATCTACTGACTTATTCTCCGTTGTTGCCGGTTTGCTCTTTGAACTCTCTTTACATCCGCCTATAACGATCAAAGATGCCACTGTAAGTATCAGAAAATATCTTAAGTATTTCATTATTTTATCCCTAATAATTTGTTTATTAATGGTTTATTAAAGCCTATGATGGGACGACTGCCAATCAGAACAACAGGGACACCCTGTTGTCCGGTCATTCTTACTATATCTCTTGCTGCGTTCATATCCTTCGAAACATTGATGTCCTTGAATTTTATTTTATTCTGTTTTAGATACATTTTGGTTTTCCTACACCAGGGGCAAGAAGGAGTTGAAAATACAATCACTCTAGGGTGTTTTTTTTCTACTGCCATCAATTACCTCCCTTCAATTCGTCTATGTATTTTTTTGCTTCGTAAGCAGCAATAGCACCGTCCGAAACGGCTGTTACGATCTGCCTTAACGTCTTTATTCTTACATCACCTGCTGCAAAAACACCCTTTGCGGAAGTAACGGTATCTTCGTTTGCCATCACATAACCATATTTATCGAGCTCTACTTGTCCCTTGAACAGTTTCGTATTGGGAATCAATCCTATATAGACAAAACATCCGTCCGTCTTGATCTCTTTCGTTTCGCCTGTTTTCCGGTCTTCGAAAACAACGGATGTAAGTTTACTCCCGTCGCCTTTGAACTCCTTAACGAGATGGCCGAAATAGAATTTAACATTATCTTTCTTCATGATTTCGTCGGCAAGAATCTTTTCCGCTGTAATGTAAGGTAAATCCTGTATGAAAGTAATGGATTTTACAAAAGTTAAAAGATAAATCGATTCCTCAATTGACGAATTGCCAGCACCAATGACGATTATGTCTTTATCTTTAAAAAAAGGGGCATCACACGTTGCACAATATGATATCCCGTGTCCTTTGTATTCCTTCTCGCCGGGAACGTTGATTTCCCTCGGATGTGTACCTGTTGCTATAATTATTGCTTTTGCTTTAAACGTTTTGTTTCCCGCTTTAATGACTTTTTCATTACCGGAGAGATTGATTTCGGTGATATCGTCGTATGAAAATTCGGTTCCGAATCGCTCGGCATGTTTTGTAAATCTAACCGCGAGATTTTCTCCGCTAACACCATCGGCATCACCGGGCCAGTTATCCACCTTTTCCGTCGATGCAATGTTACCTCCGGTGATCAGTGGCTCTACAACAAGGGTGGAAAGTCCGCTTCTTCTTGCGTAGATAGCTGCTGTAAGACCCGCGGGACCACCCCCAATAATAATAAGGTCATATGTGTCTTCCAATTCCTTGCTTTCTTGCATAGGTCCCAGAGAAAAATCCATATTACCTCCCATTAACTGATGGCTTCTTTTATTTTGTCAATGTACTGCGGATCGGGAAAAGCCCCCTCAAAATATGTATTTTCGTTTATTACAACTCTCGGTACGGCGCTTACGCTGTACGTGTTTGAAAGAACGGGGAATTCCTGAGCTTCAATCATTTCGCCTCTGACTTTGTCTGTCAACATTGCGAGTTTATGAGCCGTTCTTACCGCTTTCGGGCAATACGGACAAGAAGTTGTTATAAATACTTTTAGATGTACGTTTTTATCCAAAGAATTTGCAAAATTAACGAGGTCATCACCGAAGTTTTTGTTTCCCGTGCCTATATCGATTATATCTTCGATAAGAGAACTGAATTCATAGCCCGCCGGTATACCATAAAATACAACGAAATTTTTCTCGGCTTCGAGAATCACTGCAGGAGTTCTTTCTACATTAAACTTGTCTGCTTTCTCTTTATTCTCGTCGATATCGTAAACGTTCAGCTTTATTCTGTCAGAGAGCTCGGAAACTTCTTGCAGAATCGAATTCGTATCGTTGCAGTATGTGCAACCGCTTTTCGATGTAAAGAGATTTATTTTAACATCGTTTGAAAATTTCCCAAATTCTTCTTTCAGATATTGTCTGTCCTGTTCCTGTAAAAGTGCCATTTAATACCTCCTTAGGGTTATTGACTTTAACTACATCTATTAGACAACAAATATTTCAAAAGGTTACACTATTTCTTACAACTCTTTTTTATAAGCAGCGTTAATTCCTCTTTTAAGCTCTGAGGTAGGGGAAACGGAGAATCTTTTCTATACAGATCTGCTATGCCGTTCAGCAGAGAAACCTGCTCCCTGCATGTGGAACACTTATTGAGATGTCCCTCGATTAAGAGTCGTAACTCTTTGTCTACCTTTCCATCCAGATAATTCATCAAATTTTTCTTTACTTCATTACATTTCATAAATATAATCCTTTAGTTTCTCTTTCAGCATGTTTCTCGCTCTGAACAAGCGAATTTTCACCGTGTTTTCCTTTATTTTTAATATATCCGCGATTTCATTATACGGTAATCCTTCCATATTAGCCATAATAAAAGGAAGTCTGTATTTCTCCGGTAATTTGCGAATAGCTTCTTGCATACGCTTGTAAAGTTCGAATGACAGAACATGCTCATCCAACCCCTTCATCTCGTACATTTTGCGACAACATTTTTCCAGAGAAACATTCTGCCTATTCTTTGCTTTTTTTATATAGCTTAGCGTTTTATTGATGGCTATTCGGTAGAGCCACGTATAAAATGCCGATTCCTGATTAAAATGACCAATATTTTTTACGGTGGACAGGAATGTTTCTTGCAAGATATCCTTGGAATCGTCAAAATTCATGGTCATTTTGAGTATGAGGTGAAACAGACGGTCTTCGTATTTTGAAAGAAGATGTTCTATTGCTTTTTCATCTCCCTTTTTTGCTTTTACGATCAAATCATTTTCATGCATTGAAAAACGAGTAAAAATCCTTTTTTAAATAACTTTTTATAAAAACTTCCGGATCCACAGGTTGTCCGTTATAATCGATTTCGTAATAGAGAGAAGGACCAATAGTTCTCCCTGTCTCACCGGATTTACCAATAATATTTCCCTTTTTGACGTAATCCCCCACATGGACCTTTGTGAGCATCAAATGCCCGTATTTTGTCGAAAAATGTTTACTGTGACGAATTATAACGGTAAGCCCTTCACGGGGCAGAATCTCTATGGATACAATCTTTCCGGCGGCGGCAGCTTTGACGTGAGCTCCATTTGAAGTTGTAACGGTTATGCCGTTGAAATGAGTCGTCCTATTTGTAAAGGGATCATATTGATTGCCGAACTTAAAGAGAATCCTCCCGTTAACAGGAGGAATGGAAGGGACATGTTTGAAATTCTTCGATGTCTTCAAAGCCATACTGTACATCTGCTTTATTTCAAGTAGTTTTTCATTGAGAGAATCGATATTCGTGAAAGTGTTTGCCGAACTATTCCGTTTCATCCTCTCAGAGTAAATATAGTTCCCCAATTGTTTGTAGTAGTTTACCATGACCATATAGTTGTTGCCCAGTTGCTCGTAACGTTTCTCGAAATCGGATTTGTATTCTCTGAGTCGGGTATTTTCCCTCCTCAAGGCACTTATTTGAGATATATGCTTTGTGGCTGTGAAGTTTTGGATAATAAAAACTGTCGAAAATAACAGGAACAGTACCAAAATAATGATTATTCCTATAAATAGGAATATATTTATCGTTACATGGCGTATGTTTTCGTTATGCCCCGGAATAATTACTATCTGAATATTTTTCATTTTCTTCTATGCTCATCAGTTGGAGTTTTTTCAACGCCCTTTCCTTTATTTGCCGTATTCTTTCCCTTGTAATATTATTCATCTTTCCAATTTCCTCAAGGGTATGGGGTCTTTCACCGTCCAACCCGAAGTACAGTTTTAGAATCATTGCCTCTCTCTCGGAGAGTTTTTTCAATTTCTTCAGTAGATTTTCCTTAAGGGCAACTCTCTCGTAAGCTTCCTCGGGGGAAGGATACAACAGATTTTCCGATCGTTTATTGAAGTAGATACTGTTTTTTAGGTTTTTACTGCTCATGGAGACATCGGATTGCGCAATTTGAGCGGCATTTCGCACCTCTTTTTCGCTTATGCCAAGCTCTGTTGCAAGTTCCGAAAGTGTAGGTTCTCTTCCCGAGATCTTCCTTCGCCTTCGTTATCCTTGAAATCTCTTCCACTCTATTTTGAGGGAGTCTTACCGTTCTACTGTTATTTAATATCGTTTTGAGAATCGCCTGTCGTATCCACCAAACAGCATAGGATATGAATCTTACCCCTCTTCTCTCATCATATTTCTGGGCGGCTCTGAATAGTCCGAGATTACCTTCGTTAATTAGATCGGCGAGGGCTACACCTCTTCCTTGATATTCCTTTGCAATTTTAACGGCGAATCGCAGATTGGATAGGGTGAGTTTTTCAAGTGCTTCCTGATTCCCGTTTCTGATTTTCTTAGCAAGTTCTATCTCTTCTTTATGGGAAAGAAGAGGTAGATTTCTAATCTCATCAAGATAGATATCAAGACTATCCTGATTCAAACGGCTATTAATGTTTTTAAAACTCTTCAAATATCACTTCTCTGCCTTAAACGCAGTAAATATAACCATTTCCTGTCTTTTTACCTTAAAAGCCAATGGCCTATTACCGTTTATGTTCTTTAGAAGGATTGTATCTAATATTTGAGAATTGTCAATAGGATGATTATCTACGGCTACAATCAGATCCCCATTTTTAAGCCCGGCATAATATGCATTGGAATACTGTCTGACATTTGCGATAACAACCCCTTTGTCTGTCTTTATACCCATATTTTTCGCAATTTCACTGCCAGCATCGACATATTTGATTCCCCAATATTTGAATATTTTATCGGTATCCTTTTTATTTGCCGAAGATAAGGTGGTTTTCTCGTTTAGTTTACCGATTTTAACTGTAATTGTTTTCCTATCACCGTTTCTTATTATTAAAACGGGAACCTTTTTCCCGATGTGTGTAGCGGCAACAAGCATGCTGAATTGATTTGCATCTTTGATATCTTTACCGTCAAAAGTAATTATGATATCTCCCGATTTTAACCCCGCTCTCTCTGCAGGTGAATTCTTTATAATATCCCTGACTAAAACGCCGTTTGTATTGTCGAGATTGAAAGCCTTTGCAAGTTCGTCAGTAAGATTTTGGGGATAAATCCCTATGTAACCCCTTTCGATTTTGCCATTTTTCTTGAGTTGTGCAACGATATTTTTTGCCATATTAATGGGAACGGCAAATCCTATCCCTATATTACCTCCGGAAGTCGAAAGTATTGCTGAATTTATCCCAACGACTTCTCCTTTGATGTTCAGGAGTGGACCACCGCTATTACCAGGGTTGATAGAGGCATCCGTTTGCAGAAAGTCCTGATAAACCGGTCCCTTGTTGATGTTTAAATTTTCCCTTCCTTTTCCGCTTATGACACCTAACGTTAGAGTTCCCTTTAGCCCGAAAGGATTCCCTTCCGCTACTGCCCAATCACCGACACTAATACTGTCCGAATTCCCCAATTTTAGGTATTTAAATTTCTTCTTTTTATTGATTTTTAGGAGGGCGAGATCAGTTCTCGGATCCGTACCGACAACTTTTACATCTTTCCCCGTATATTTAGAACCGTCTTGCAAGGTTACCGTAATCTTATCGGCATCGGAAACCACATGGTTATTTGTCAAAATATAACCGTCTTCCGAAATGAAAAAACCGGACCCCATTCCCGTCCTCTTAGCCTTTTCTTCCGGCATGGGGGCAAAAAATTGCCTGAACGGATCGGGAATCATAAAAGGTGCGGATAAAACGACTGTTTTTTCCGTAATTATGTTGACTACGGCGGGAAGGGTAACTTTAGCTATCGTGGAAAACGTTGACGGTAAAACAGTGCTGTTTACAACCGTATCGCTGCTGTCTGCGGTTACATTTTGAGTCATGTATTTTGAGCCGATAAATATCCCGAGAGAAAAAATTACGACGATTAAAAGTGCAATACCAAGGTCTCTGAAAAATGTTTTTAGTTTTTCCATTTTACCTCCTATCAAAAATTAAAGGAGCAAGGATATCCCCTTTGCAATGATTGTATCATTTATTTGAGTTCCACCGGAATTATAACGGATTTTGTCTCCTCTGATTTAGAAAGATTGATTGTAAGCAAACCGTTCTCATATTTCGCTTTAACTTTATCGGATTTGACTTCGCACGGAAGGGCAATTACACGTTTGAATTTACCGAAAATGCGTTCGATCCTATGGTAATTTTTACTTTTGCTCTTCTTTTCCTGTTTCTTCTCCCCCTCGATCATGAGATTATCGTTCTGTAATGAGATTTTTATATCATCTTTTTTCATACCGGGAATTTCGGCTTTAACGATAACTTCTTCCTTTGTCTCCTCCACATCAATGGGAGGAATCCATGTGATGTCAGGTAATTGCCCGTTATCACCTGATTTTACGAAATATCTGTCAAACATTCTATTGATTTCGTCTTTCATTGAGAGGAAATCCTTTAGCGGGTCAAACATCATGAGATCTTTCATATTCTACCTCCTTACTTGTTATTCTCATTAATAATATAATAATATATCCCCGAATGTCAAGCCTCCTTAATCCAAAAATTAACATTTATGCTCAATAATTAAAATTAAACTCGATATTTTTACAAATATTCGTGGAATCATTACCTGGTACAACAACATTATACGATTTATTGTGGGGAATTAACAATTTAATGGAATTGGATTGCCAGAACGGAATATAAAATAAAGAATTATATGTAAATGCAATGGTACTCTCTATCCAATGAAGTGTATTGTGGGTATAATGATACTCTTTCATGTTTATATATACGCATGAAAGATTACTTTGTTTCATATAAAATCTGCCTTTTGAAGCTACGGATTTACGGGAAGAAAAATTCTAAGTCCAAAAATCTTTGTACAAAGTCAGCGATTTTATCATGTTTAAAAAGGCTGTTTTAGCTTCTTCTTTGTCAAATATGGAGCGTTTATAGCCTGAAAGTTGAAATATAGGAAAATCTGATGCTGTGACTGTGCTTGTTCCACACACTATTGCTACTTTTTTGTTGAGTTTATTTGCCTTTTCTATTACTCTTCCGACGACTTTTCCCATAAAGCTTTGTTTGTCAAATTTTCCTTCCCCTGTTATGATTATATCGGATTGTTCCATCTGTCTATCCAAATCTATAATAGAGGCAATGTAATCAAAGCCGCTTGTAATATTAACATCGAAATAAGCGGATAACAGTGCCGGAATACCACCCCCTGCACCGGCTCCCTCGAAATCAATATCCTTTTCGAAAGTTAAAAAAGCAAGCTCTCTCAACTCTTGCATTTTTGACTCGAGGTGTTCTATCTCTTTTTTGCAAGCCCCCTTTTGTGCGGCAAAGACATAAGCCGCTCCTTTGCTTCCTAAAAGTGGATTTGTAACATCTGTTGCTATTGTCATCTTGATGTTTTTATACTCTAAGTATTCCGGTAGTCTCAATCGATGTATCAAAAAGGCATCTCTTCTCGCATTGTTCAATGCCTTAATTATACCGATTCCACCGTCACATGTAGCAGTTCCTCCTACAAATAGGATGATTTCCTTTGCCTCTCTTGTCATGGCATCCTTTAATACAATTCCTGTGCCATACGTATTTCTCTTTAAAATGGACGTTCTTTTATTCTTTAACTTTTCCATACCGGAGGTCATGGCAACCTCGATAAAAGCTGTCTTATCCTTCATTAAATAATATGTCTCCAAAGGATAACCGTCTGCCGTGACAGAGTTTAGTTTGATTCTATTCCCTCCCACGAAAGATTCTATAATCTGTAAACTTCCCTCTCCGCCGTCACCAACGGGGAGGTATAAATAAATATTTTTGTTATCCGATTCCGATGAAATTTTAGTCGCTAATTCACCTAACTCCTGAGAGCGGAGGGAATTTTTAAATGAGTCAAAGATGTATAAAATCTTCATAAAGAGATACTGCCGATTCTTATCCCCATTGCATTGAATATAAATACTATTCTATGCCCAAACCCTGTCATATCCGGCGATTTGTAGAAAATCGGAAGATCGATTGTCATTGCCTTCAGATCAAATCGCAGACCTGCAGTATAGTATGTGCCGCTCTTTGATAAAGGAGTTATAATGTAACCTGCTACCACATAGGGATTTACAACAGGCAA
>JAACEC010000085.1 GCA_011682715.1 Pseudomonadota bacterium | reverse complement strand
AGAGGAATATTGATGTCGTAATATGAAAAGGAATTATACCCGTATCTCTTTTTCACTGCATTTTGAAATGCTCTTATACTCATTTTCAGTTTTTCATCGTCCGGATTATCGGTTTTTACAAGTAATTCAAGAGGTAAATAGTACCCCATATTCTTTTCAATCCAATCCGAATCCGTTTTTACCTGATTTTTCCCTCGCAGTATCCCTATGGTATATGTATCGATATTGAGATATTTTATTCCGTAACCAAAAATGATTAATAGAAGTGTAAAAATAAAGATTACGGAACCGTAGTGTTTATTCGTAAAATGTGTTTCCAAGTCGTGAATACTGTTTAAAATTACAGGTTTTCGTGCTGATTTTTTGATACTGTCCGAGAAATAGATCATGATAATTAAAGTCACAAAAAATTCGATTAGAACCCCGATTCCACCGTAAAATCCGATCTGCCTGACAGCGGTGATTTTTGAAACGAGGAGAGAGAAAAAACCGATTGCCGTTGTAAGGGATGTAAGAAAACAGGGGGGTAAAATCTGTGAAAGGGGTATTGTCGAATTGTTGCCACTATCCGATTTTAATCCGTAGACGATGTATACAATATCGGAAATACCGTAAATGAGAATAAGTACGGGAAGAACGATTGTAATTATATTGATATTTTTGTCGATAAGTGCATAAATCGAAAATAGAATTATTGTGGAAGCAGTTATGGAAAGCAGTGATATGAAGAGAATTCGCCAGTCCCGGAGAAAAATGATGAGAAAAAGAAAGATAAATATAAAAGAAAGCATGACGAATATAAATCCGTTCTGACGGGTCGCTTTGTTTAAACCGTCATAAATAACTCCCATTCCTGCAAGATGGTATTCATAATTGCTCTTTGTCAAAATTTTCGTTATGGAATTGATTATTCGATTTCTCGTATCTCCGAAATCGGATTTATTACTCATCGGTATTATAATTAGAGTTTTCAGCGAATCCTTAGAGATGAGATTATTCCTGAACTCAGGGCTTATGAAAGGTGTTCCGAACCAGATGGTATTGCCAACTCCCTTAATCTTATCCAGTTGTCGTAGGAGATTTGAAAGTTCGGATTTTCCCTTCTCGCCTGTAAAATTATTTTGTGCCTTTAGTCCGACTATGATTGTTTCATCGTTTCCGTATTTCATCAAAAAATTATCGTATGATTTCAGATGAATATCTCCTTTTGGAAACCAAATGTTCAGGCTGTTGGAAATGCCGATTTTCAAGAGAAACGGAATAGCTATCATAGTAACTATAATTAATGAAATCATAAAAAGCTTTCTATTGGAATATATGAATTTCACGATTTTTTTCATTTTACAACCTCCAAGATTCTAAGCCTATTGTAAAAAAAGCCTCTATCTTTCGAGTGCAAGTCAGTTGCAAGACTATTTATAACTTTAAACCTTTTATTGAGTGGTTTTGGTAGTTCTCTCAATACGAGATTCTGCCAATAACATATGCGGCTACCTTTCTTTGATACACGATAAATCTCCTCCAGGCAATTTTCATAGTCATAATCCGAGAAGAGTTCGAAAACATCGGATAGATTAAAACCGGAGATATGGTTATCCGGTAATGTTTTAAGAAAGGAGAAAAGATCTGTAGTGTGAACCGATATTCTGCTCAGGTTAGCCTTTATCGTACTGTATTTTTCCCTTTGCATATATTCGGGATACCCGTTTTTACCTGAGATTCTCCCCTTCATTATATATTCCATCATATAGTTATCTCTCACAGGGATTTTTGTTATACCGAGTTCTGCCCTCTTCAGGTAATTTTTACCGATATTGTTGATATGTGTATACTTAAAAAATAGAGGATGCCTCCCGATTTTGTTCATTATACCCTTACTGTAGAATAAAAGAAACAGCTTCCTCCACAAATAATTATTCCAATGTTTCTTATAAAAGATATACTGCTCATTCGTGTTTTCCAGTGATAGAAATTTGTTGATTTGAGCATTGTTTAGGAAAATAGGTAAAATCAACTTTCTGAAATATCGAAAGTAATTTTCGAATCTTCCGACATTTATGATTCCCTTTTCGATTATCTCTTTTCTTCTCTTAAAGTATTTCGATGCAAGTGTAGGCAGCTCGTTAGAAAGTTTTTCAAAAAGAGAAAACCTTCTTGTTGAACGAGTAAATCCGAGTAATTTTAGTGTCTGCTCGCGGGGTAGATTCCTGATTGCAGCAATCTTAAGCTCCAGGACAAAATTTTGATAGGGATTATTATCAACGGCGTAGACTTTTGTTATGGGAAATTGTAAGAGTGAAAGCGAATTGTCCCCTGCCGAAGAAATAGATACTATTACATCTCCTCGGGAAGGTTGAATTGCTTTAAATACTATTTTAGGATCTTCCCAACATTGACTATAGAAAATATCACTTTCCATTTCCCCTCCTTTAAATCATATTATAACATATCCATAAAAAAATCAATACAAAAACTGGTTCCTTTATTTAAGGAGTTTTTGTGTAGATAAATCAAGACATCACTTGACATTAGGGTAAAAAAGGGTAAAAAGTGGTATAAATGCAGGGAGTTTTAATTGATATAGAAGAGGATGTTGATGAAAGGTATTAAAAATATTGCGATAATTGCTCATGTAGACCATGGTAAAACGACTCTCGTCGATGCTATGCTTAAACAATCCGGCGTATTCAGAGAAAATCAGAATGTGGTGGAAAGGATAATGGATTCCAATGATCTCGAGAGGGAGAAGGGGATTACGATTTTTTCGAAAAATGCGTCTTTCCATTATAAAGATTATAAGATAAATATAGTGGATACTCCCGGACATGCCGATTTCGGAGGAGAAGTTCAAAGAATATTGAAAATGGTTGATTCGGTTTTGCTGATTGTAGATGCAGCGGAAGGGGTTATGCCACAAACAAAATATGTGCTGAAAAAGTCTCTTGAAATCGGATTAGACCCTATTGTTGTTCTCAATAAAATTGACAGAGCGAATGCGCGGCCCAATGAGGTTCTGAATAATGTATTCGATTTGTTCGTTGAACTCAATGCAAATGACGAGCAACTTGATTTTCCCGTTGTTTACACATCAGCAAAGGAGGGTATAGCAAAGTATGAAGTTGGTGATGATAATGATAATCTCATTCCCCTGTTTGAGACGATTATAAACCGGGTAAAGGATACGGAAGGGAATCTAAACGAGCCTTTCCAGTTTTTGATTTCAGCAATAGCATATGATAATTATCTCGGTAAGATAAGTACAGGAAAAATATATAATGGAAAAGTAAAGGTCGGTGATGAAGTTCTATTATTAAAGAAAAACGGCGACAGATTGCTCTTTAGAGTTACAATGATTTTTGATTACGAAGGACTATCAAAGATTAAAGTAAATGAAGCGTTTGCAGGAGATATCGTTTCCATAGCAGGAACCGATCGCATGAATGTAGGTGAGACTATCGCCGATAAAGAAAATCCTGTTCCGCTTCCACTTATAAATATTGATGAACCGACTGTATCGATAACATTCAAAGTAAATGATTCTCCCATGGCGGGAAGAGAGGGGAAATTCGTAACTTCGAGAAACATATGGGACAGGTTACAAAAAGAGCTACTTACAAATGTTAGTCTCGTTGTAGAAAAAACGGATTCAACAGATTCATTCGTCGTTAAAGGGCGAGGAGAGTTACAGCTTTCAATCTTGATTGAGAATATGAGAAGGGAGGGATATGAGCTTCAGGTTTCGAAACCGGAAGTTATATACAAAAAGATAAACGGTAAAATTGCCGAGCCTATAGATCTTGCCATTATTGATGTGGCTGATGAATTTGTCGGTGTTGTCATTGAACTGTTCGGAAAGAGAAGAGGGGAAATGATCAATATGGTACAGGGGGGAGACGGTTATACAAGAATTGAATTTAAAGTCCCTGTACGCGGATTGATGGGATTCACTAACGAGTTTTTGACAAGTACTCGAGGAACGGGCATATTGAATCACAGTTTCTACGAGTATGAGTTTTTCAAAGGGGAGATTGAGGGAAGAAACAGAGGTGCTCTTATTGCATCGGAGCCGGGTATCTCTTCTGCTTTCTCACTCAACAATTTGCAGAGCAGAGGGGAACTGTTTATCGGACCGGGTGTTGAAGTTTATACGGGAATGATTGTTGGTATACATAACAAAGAAAACGATATTGTCGTCAATGTTTGTAAAGGGAAACGGTTAACGAATATGAGAGCTGCAGGTGCCGATGATGCTATAAAATTGACGCGCCCGCTCGATTTCAGCCTCGAGCAGTGCCTTGAGTTTATTGCTGATGATGAACTGCTTGAAATTACGCCAAAAAGCACTCGAATGAGAAAAAAGATAATTGATGAGAAGATAAGAAAAAGACAGTCAAAAAGCTATATAAAAAATCATTCGAAAGGATAGAAATATTTAATGCTCTAAAATAAAAGTTTCATCATGTCAAAGGGAAATGCTCGACCCTGATATTGTTTTAAATTAAAAATCAGGATATCAACAAAGAGAAACCAAACATTTTATCCCTGAATGTTAAATCAGTAAAAATAAAATACAGTGTAAAAAACAGTCAAAATGTAAAAATTGAAATATACGATATACTTGGAAGGAAAGTAACCGAACCCGTAAATGGATTGAGAATTCAGGCGAATATAAGACAAAATGGAACGGTAAGCCCGGTATTTACTTTATGAAAGTGCATATAGGAAAAATAGCGACAATAAAGAAGGCTGTAATACTTAAATAGGAATTTGTTTCAGAGAAGATGTTACGATAATCCTCCGCTTTGTTAGGGGGGAATTATTTTGTATGTATTCTCAACTATTTTAACAGAAATATGGGTGCTGTCCCTATATTTCCCTATATTTCAAATAAAATAAAAATTTTCTTGACAAAACAAAACAAATATGATAAGTTAGGCTTACCTAAATATATTAGGTATGCCTAAAAGGAGGTGTGTATGTGCAAAAAACTCATCTATATTTTTATGTTCCTTGCTGTACTAACATCCCTTGGTGCAGCAAACTGGGCACAGGAATATTACGCGGATGTTCCACCTGTAAAAATCAAGGAACCACTGGGGGTGATGGTAGGTTCTCTTAATCCTGAGAATCCTGTTATTACCATCTCCATCCATGATATCGGGCTTTATACAGGACATATCTGTCCTGGTGTTGCAGTAGGATTTAAGGCAACGGCACTTGCTCTTGATGCGCTTTACGGGGACGCAACCCCTGTACGGGGCAAAATCAGGATAGCAACAAATACACCCTCTGATTTACTGGATGTAGTTTCATACATCACAGGTGCAAGGGCATTTTATGGAAGGGATGAGGTAAACCATAATGATATTGTTGTAGATAAGACATTGGGAGAGAAACCCGGAATAGTTATTATGATATTCCAGAGAAAGGATACGGGCAAGATGGTAAAGGTTGTATTTAACAAAGCCAAACTCTTTAATCCAAAAGAGATGAAAAAGATGGAACAATTGAAAGAGAAAGTAATAAAAGGGAAAGCCGCAAAAAGAGAGGAAATGATGATGAGAACAAATTTACAGGAGAAAGTGAAGCAAATCCTGTTCAACCTTCCAGAAGGCGTTATAACAGTGAAAACGATTAAGGATTATAACTTCCCTGAGATGAAATGAAATGTAAAGGGTAAAAAAATGAACATATATATTAAATCCTTGTTCTATTTTGGGATTTTTTCCATATTGCATTTCGGGTATGAGTTAACTCATTGGGCTTTTTTTACACCATTCTGTGGAATAAATGAATCAGTGTTCCAACATTTAAAAATGGCATTTTGGGCATATCTTTTGGCAAGTTTGATTGAATACTTTGTAGTGAGAAAGAAATTCAACAAAAGGACCTTTTGGTATCCCAGATTACTATCTACAATAATAGTTCCTTTCCTTGTCATGCTTGTTTGGTATTTAGTGCCTGCTTTTTTAGGAAGAGTAGAATCTTTGGCATTAGAATTACCATGGGCTATTTTTACCTCATATTTTACGGGAGTTATGGGTGGAATAATTGAAAAGAATATTGAGGAGAATACAGTTACTCCAAGTTTTAAATTCGTCATTCTTATTTTATTTATCATCTCGGCTTTTCTATATATATGGTTTACATATAAACCGCCGTGGATAGATTTATTTATAAACCCGGAGATTCTATGAGTTTAAAAACAGCAACTTCATCTAACAGTTATACGAAGTCCGCCTGTGACAAAAGATTAGAGGAGGTGTCAGATGTAAAAGATACAATTATGTGTTTCTTTGAGGATGGTTATGAATTGTTACCATAAAATAAGGTGCTGAAAATTATAAAAATTTTTAAGCAAAAAGGAGGTAAAAAATGGGAGAACGTTTGATTGATGTAAGGGGAATACTTGCTTCTCTTAGACCTAAAAAGGTCAAGGGTATTCCAGTTGGTGAGCAGGTGAAGATTGTCTCCGAAGATGAAAGGATGCTCCAACTTGTTCCCAAAATGGTAAATTCTATAGGTGGTGCTGATTTTGTAAAGGTGTATAAAGGTGGTGATGACCTTTTTTACACAATCGTAAAAAAACAATAAAAAAGGAGGTAAAAATGTTTAAAAAACTATGGCTGTTTGGATTAGGATTGGTTTTTGTTGTTTCAGCAAAATTGTATGCGGGTGACCCCATAATTGGATGTCCACTGGGAGTGGAAGAAGGCCACGTATGGCTTCATTCAACAACATCCTATATGTCTGCCACTAAGGCATACTGGAATGAAGATCCCACTGAAAATCCCAAAACGGTCACCCTACCAACGGGCTGGCATGCTAAAATTCTAAAATCATCCTACAGAACACAGTTTGGAATAAGCAGCAGATTTTCTGCAGGTGTGCTTTTGACTTATTGGGACAAAAATATTTCAAAGGAAACTTGGAAGAAAAAAACTGACGGGAGCTGGTTTAAGAAGCCTGTATCCTTTCATTCTCTTGGATTTGGTGATATCTGGTTTTACGGGATTTATAAATTGGTAAAAGAAAGAGAACCGATTGAGGCTATATCCATTGGAGCAGGTTATAAACTTGATGCAGCAGACAATTCCCTCGTTGTTCACGGTATTGGGAGTGGGACCAAATCCTTTAGATTTGCATTCCTGACGCATTCCTGACACATATTAACCTTATAAGAAAAATGAGTGAGTGCTCTTCAATATGGTATGAATATGAAGGAAAAGTAAGACACATAGAGGTAAAAAATGACCAGGGACAATTAGTTGACTGGGAAAAATCTGGATGGGACCTTGGAGATAAATATGGTTATAATGTCGCCATAGAGTACGAACTATCCAAACATCTTAAAGTTGTACCTAAGTTTATGGGATGGTGGAAAATAGGCGATAAAGATAAAAATGGTAGTATTCTAAAGAACACAAAATTTTATGAACATTCTTTGGGAATTAGTTTTCAATACTTCCCGATTGGAACACAATGTGACCATTGCAAAATTATAGCAGGTGTAAAAGTTCCGGTATCATCGATTAATTCTTTCAGTGCTACGGTTGTTCCGATGTTTATGGCTATGTGGACATTTTAATAAACAAGGCAGGGCGGGTATTAGCCTTGCCCTGCCTTAGCAAAATTTAAGTAAAGACTGTTATCTGAGCGCGTATTTACATTTGAAATAGAGAAATTTTGATTATATAATATTAATGTCATGGCAAGAGCTTTGAGATTATCTTTTGAGAAAGGAAATATACAGTGTTATCATTGAGGGAGTTAGATAGAATGTTTGATATAGATTATACAGGTGTATCTGTTTCAGTGAAAAGATTTGAAGAAAGAATGAGAAGAAATAAGAATGTAAAAGGAATTGTAGATAGAGCAATAGAGGGAATAGAAAAGGGTGAAGGGTGAATGTCAAATGTAAATGTTCGACCCTTATATTAAGGGGTAATATCTGAATTTTTATACAGGAGCGAATGAGGCGATAAAGTTAACCCGCCCGCTCGATTTCAACCTCGAGCAGTGCCTTGAATTTATAGCTGATGACGAGCTTCTGGAAATAGCTCCCAAAAGCATTCGAATGAGAAAAAAGATACTCGACGAGAAGACGAGAAAGAGACAATCGAAAAGCTATATAAAAAATCATTCGAAGGAATAAAATTATTTAATGCTTTGAAATAAAAACTTTTCGGTTCTTCGCTATTTATTAGTATGGATAAAGTATTGACATAGGTAAGATTAAGTAGTATTTTAAGGGAAAAAAGGAGGGAATAATGATAAGTGATCTTTTTTTTCAGGCTCTTAATCTTTCAAATCCGTGGAAAGTTGTAAGGGTAAATTTTTCGAGAGAGGAAAAGCGATTAGACATCTATCTTGATTTTGAGCGTGGGA
>JAACEC010000084.1 GCA_011682715.1 Pseudomonadota bacterium | reverse complement strand
ATAAGCGGAGCGGTTTTTGCAGGTAATACCATGAAAATCGATTCCGTAGCCGCAAGAAGAGGTAAGTATCTGTTAAGTTTATTACCGAATTATGTGTTCGAACACGATTCCACCGTTACATGGAAGCAAGTTGCTTTCACTTCGGCTTGTTCTTTTGTAAATTGCAACGATTTTTTTTCTGCACTGGATATGATACGAGTAATAGAACCGGATTTTAATGCAAATTATACAACCGAAAGCGGTATTGATTCGATACTTACAAAGCTTGATGAGATTTCCCGATGGATTTGAGTATTTTTAAATATTTGGAAAATGATATAGCGGGGAGGGACTTGATTAATCCCGGGGATAAGCTATTGGCGATGATTTCCGGGGGAAGGGATTCGGTATTTTTGCTCTATTTCCTCGATTATCTCAGAAAGAGGAAGAATATTGAGATTTCCGTGTTTCATCTGAATCATATGATACGTGGAAAAGAAGCATCGAGAGACGAGGAGTTTACCCGTAATTTAGCCGATCAATTCGGAATACCCTTTTATTCGAAGCGGATAGATGTAAAGAAGATCGCTCTCGATAGGAGAGAAAATCTCGAATCCGTAGCAAGAAGTGTCAGATATGACGAAGCGAATAAGATAAGAGAAAAATTGGGATATAACCTGCTTGTAACGGCTCATACAAAAACCGATTATTTCGAAACGGTTATAATGCATCTGTTGAGGGGAGACAGTGTTTACGGATTGCTCGGGATAGCTTATAGAAACGGAAATGTGATAAGACCGATTCTTGCCGTAAACCGAGAGCAGGTTACGGAATTTTTGAAAGCTAACGTGATACGATGGGTAGATGACAGTACAAACGAGGAAACGACTTATACGAGAAACTACATCAGGAATATCATTACGCCTCATTTTGCCGAGATAGGTGGTGAGAATTACGATAGTAAGATTATGGATTCGACTTTGATACTGAGGGATTACGTTGAAATTGCAAAGGAATGTGTGAACAGAGAAATGAAAAATACGGTAAAAACAAAGAACGGTAAATTACATCTTGATTTAATCAGTTATTTTCATTATAATGGCGGGGAAAGGAGAATGATTATCGTAAAAATGTTGGAACTACTTGGCGTCACTCATTCGAGGAATATGACCTATGCCGTGGAGGGATTTATTAACGGTGATTCGGATTTTTATAACTACAACAATATTTTTAACATTGCAAAAGGTAATGACGAAGCGGTTTTTTGGAAAGATTCGGATTACGAATATAGTTTGAATTCGGAAGAGGTTTTGGAAACGAAATATTTTGTTTTGAAAGCGGAATCGTGTAAACATTGCGAACCGAAGAAATCAAAAAACAGATTTTATTTCGCTGCGAATGAGATCTCTTTTCCGGTTACCGTAAGGAGATTTAAGGTGGGAGACAGGATGATCCCTTTCGGTATGAAGGCACCCAAAAAGGTTAAGGATATTTTTAACGGAGAAAAAATCCCCGTATGGGAGCGGAGCGAATATCCGTTGATTGTTGCCGGTGGCAAGATTATAGCGATTATGGGGGTGAGGAGAAGTTCGTTGTATCTTGTTAAAAAAGTGGAAAGTTCGGTAGTTTTTGAATACGGGAGAGTAAATGAAGATTAGAAAATATATTGACGAGAAAACGATAGAAGAAAGAGTCGTCCGGCTGGCAGAGGAGATATCCGTAGATTATGGAGACAGTGAACCGATTATTCTTTCCGTTTTAAAAGGAGCATTTGTTTTTACGGCAGATCTTATTAGGAAATTGAAATTTATGCCTAAAATCGATTTTATACGCGTCGAGAGTTACGGAAGCTCAACCGTATCATCGGGAAAGGTAGAGAGAAAGACCAATTTGACAATTGATGTTAAAGGGAAAGATGTTCTTATCATCGAGGATATTGCTGATACGGGTCTTACAATACGATATCTTACCGATTACCTAAAATCACTCGGTGCCCGATCGATAAAGGTTTGTGTTCTATTAAATAAAAAGATAGAAAACAAAAATATTCAAATTGATTATTACGGGTTTGAAATCGAAAACCAATTCGTAGTCGGATACGGTCTCGATTTTGATCAAAAATATAGAAATTTGCCCTATATTGGCATTCTTGAGAAGGAGTAGAAATGGCTAAAATAAAGAAACCTAAAATAAATCTCATGTCCATGTGGAAAACAATTTTGATTTGGTTGGGAATCATCATTGTACTTATGCTTCTCACAAGGAATATGTCACAGAATAAGAAAGCGGTAGCGATTTCTTATACGGATTTTTACAATCAGGTAAAAAGTGACAATGTATACAGCATTAGCGTTTCGGGGAACAGTATCAAAGGGGTTTTGAAAAGTGAAGGGAAAACATATATGAACGGGAAACCCGTCACATTTTTAAAATTTAAAACCGATTTACCCGTTAAAGATCCGGATCTTATAAAAGAAATGGCGGATAAAAACATACAAATTAATGTAAAAAATTCTATTAATTGGTGGGATATGATTTGGCCATATATCCCGTTTGTAGTTTTGATAATAATTTGGATTCTGATTATGAGGCAGATGCAGGGTGGTGCCGGAAAGGCGTTTGATTTCGGGAAGAGTAGAGCGAAAATGTCTTACGAGGGAATGGAAAAGGTTACATTCGATGATGTGGCGGGAACCGATGAAGCAAAACAGGAGTTGGAAGAAGTCATCGAATTTCTTAAAAAACCGAAGAAGTTTCAACGTCTCGGGGCAAAGATTCCCAAAGGAGTTTTGCTCGTAGGTCCCCCGGGAACAGGTAAAACCCTCCTCGCAAGAGCCGTTGCAGGGGAAGCCGCTGTCCCGTTTTTATCCATTTCGGGATCGGATTTTGTGGAGATGTTCGTAGGTGTAGGTGCTTCGAGGGTAAGGGATCTTTTCAACAAGGGAAAGCAGATAGCTCCCTGTATAATTTTTATCGATGAAATCGATGCAGTCGGAAGGCATAGGGGAGCAGGCCTCGGTGGCGGAAATGACGAAAGAGAGCAAACACTAAATGCACTACTCGTGGAACTGGACGGTTTTGAAGTAAATTCGGGAGTCATAGTGCTTGCGGCGACAAACAGACCAGATGTTCTTGATCCGGCTCTTTTGAGACCGGGGCGTTTCGACAGACAGGTTGTGGTTGACCTTCCCGACGTTAACGGTAGAAAGGCAATTCTCGAGGTTCACACGAAAAAAACATTACTTGCCAAAGATGTGAATTTAAAAGATATAGCAAGGGGTACACCGGGATTTTCGGGTGCAGATCTCGCCAACATGGTTAACGAAGCAGCTCTAAGAGCTGCGAAACTCAGTAAGAGAAAAATAACGATGTCCGATTTTCTCTATGCCAAAGATAAGATAATAATGGGTGTTGAGAGAAGGAGTATGGTGATAAGAGAAGAAGATAAGAAATTAACGGCGTACCATGAAGGTGGCCATACTCTTGTGGCAAAATTGATTAAGGGAATGGATCCCATTGAAAAGGTAACAATTATTCCCCGCGGAAGAGCTCTCGGAGTTACAATGTCTCTCCCCGTAGATGACAGGAGAAATTACACTCTTGAATATCTGAAAGGTGAAATTGCCGTTCTTATGGGGGGCAGAGTTGCCGAAGAAATAATATACGGGAAGAATAATATTACGACGGGAGCTTCGAATGATATACAGAAAGCCACGGAAATAGCCAAAAGAATGGTTTGCGAATGGGGTATGTCAGACAAGATCGGCAGTGTTGCTTTTAACCCTACATCGGAACAGATATTCATCGGGAGGGAATTGGCAAAGCACAAAGAATATTCGGAAGCTACCGCAGTTTTGATAGATGACGAGGTTAAAAAGCTGGTGGATGGAGGTTATGAAAAGGCAAAGAAGATAATAACGGAGAATCGTGATATCCTTGACAGGATAATGAATACCCTTATAGAGAAAGAAACGGTAATGGGAACGGAAGTCGATGAAATTATTCGTAAGATGAGACCTGATTTCGATATTCCCAACCCGTCTTCCATGGTCGTTTCGAGTGATTTGAATGAAGTTATGAGTGAAGATAAAGACATCAAGGATAAAATAGACGAAGTGTTAAGAAAAACCAAAAATAAAGATAAAAAAGAGGCGGATGATGGACAGAAAACTGCTTGAAAAAGCAATAAAGGATATGATTACTGCTATCGGAGAAGATCCGGACAGAGAAGGGCTCAAAAAGACGCCCGCCAGAATAGTAAAACTGTACGAGGATATTTTCTCAGGTGTCGGTCAGGATGCAAGAAAGAATATAAACGTATACAAGGCAAAAAATGAAGATGAAATGGTCATTCTTTCCGATATTCCGTTTTACTCCATGTGTGAGCACCATTTTTTACCCTTCTTCGGGAATGTTCATATAGCCTATATACCGAAGAATGATCAGATTACGGGATTTTCGAATTTGCTCGATGTTGTTGATACTATTTCCAAGAGGCCTCAAATACAGGAGAGGATGACTATGGAAATAGCGGATACCATTAATGATATATTGAACCCTCTGGGGGTCTTGGTCGTTGTGGAAGCGAGGCAATTCTGTGTGGAGTTCCAGGGGAGGAACCGCAAGAACATAAAAACGGTAACTTCAGCTATCCGAGGAGCTTTCAGGAGAAATGCCACAAGGCAGGAAGCATTGCAACTCTTGGGGAAAGTATCGAAGAGTGAAAATTAGGGAAATTTCAGTCCGATCCGTTGAAGACGCGAAAAAGGTGATGCAAAAGATAGGGGTTGATGAGATAGGTATA
>JAACEC010000190.1 GCA_011682715.1 Pseudomonadota bacterium | reverse complement strand
AAACCTAACGGGACATGTGGAATCTGTGTTGTAGAAGTAAAAGGAGCTCCGACTCTTAAAAGATCATGTTGCACCCCTGTTGATAGAGATGGCATGGAAATTAACACATTCAGTAAAAAGGTGAAAGAGGCGAGAGAAACGGTATTAAAGCTCATTCTCGCAGATCATCCGGATGATTGTTTGACATGTATAAAGAATCAAAATTGTGAACTTCAATCTCTAACAGAGCAACTTGATGTGCATGAAACGGAATATGAAAAAATATTTAACGAATATGAAGCCGATTATAATTCCTCTGCTATTATAAGGGATCCGCGCAAATGTATAAAATGCGGACGTTGTGTTCAGGTATGTCAGGAAGTTCAAACAGTCTTTGCCATTGATATGATAAACAGAGGACATGATACCGTTATGGGGTTACCCTTTGAAATGGGGCTTGGAGAAACGGTTTGTGTCAATTGCGGACAATGCATTATGGTATGCCCGGTTGGAGCGATTTATGAAAAATCACATGAGAAGGAAGTATGGAATGCTCTTAATGATCCTTCAAAGCACGTTGTCGTACAAGAAGCACCGGCAGTCAGGGTAGCAATCGGTGAAGAGTTCGGAATGGAACCCGGAACCGTAAAATGCATGCCGCATTAAAACGATTGGATTTCGATAAAGTGTTTGATACAAACTTTTCAGCTGATTTAACCATCATGGAAGAAGGGACGGAATTAATTCACAGAGTTAAACACGCACTTGACACTGGAGATATGAGCAAATTGCCAATAATTACATCCTGTTCACCGGGATGGATTAAATTTCTCGAGACATATTATCCTATTTTGATAAATAATGTATCTACTGCAAAATCGCCGCAGCAGATGTTTGGTGCCCTCAGCAAAACGTACTATGCAAAGAAAGAAGGAATCGATCCTGCTTCTATAGTTTCCGTTTCTATAATGCCCTGTACTGCGAAGAAATTTGAAGCACAGCGTCCTGAGATGAATGCATCGGGTTATAGGGATGTTGATTATGTTTTAACAACAAGAGAATTTGCCAACATGATAAAGGTAGCTGGCATAGATTTTCCTAACCTCCCTGATGTTAGTGCAGACGCTCCTATGGGCGAATATACGGGGGCAGGAACGATATTCGGTGCTACCGGCGGTGTTATGGAAGCGGCTCTAAGAACAGGATATGAACTTATTTCCGGACAAACATTGCCCAAAGTAGATTTGACTGAAGTGAGAGGAATGGAAGGGGTAAGGGATGCGGAAATTGCTATACCGGGATTACCTTTCCCCGTTAAAGTCGCCGTAGCTCACGGACTTGGAAATGCCCGAAAGGTACTCGACAAGGTTGTGGAACAAATAGAGAAAGACGGTAAATCGGAATATCACTTTATTGAAATTATGGCTTGCCCGGGTGGTTGTGTCGGCGGAGGCGGTCAACCTTACGGATCAACACTGGCAGTGCGAGCAAAAAGAGCGGAAGGTTTATACAAAGAAGATGCTGAGATGCTGGAGCACAGAAAATCGCACGAAAACGAACAGGTAAAAGAGTTGTATAGAGAATTTCTTGGAGAGCCTTATAGTGAAAAGTCTCATCACTTATTGCATACTAATTATGTAAAACGAAGTAAATATTAGAAGGTAACATGAAATATGAACTTGAGGTAAGGGGCTACCTGAAACCAAGAGTGCGAAAATCAAAATCCGTTAAATCTCTAAGCCTTTTATGGGGCTTAGAGATTTTTTATGAGGTTAAAATATGAAACGAATCGGTTATGTTGGGATAATAGTAGAGGATAAGAAAAAATCGGAAGATGTGAATAAAATTTTATCGGCATATGGCACAATAATAGTAGGAAGAATGGGTATTCCCTATGGAGATATTGGAATAATAACATTGATAGTCAATGGAACAACCGATGAAATAGGAGCTTTTACAGGTAAACTCGGTATGATCAAAGGAGTAAGTGTTAAAAAGTGTTAAATCCGCCGTGAGTAAATATCATGAATAATAGATATAGAACGGAAAGAGACAAATTAGGGGAAATAAAAATCGAAAACGGCAAATATTGGGGAATACATACCGAAAGAGCGATTCATAATTTCGACATAAGTGGATTCAAAGTTCCATTAGATATAGTTCACTCGTTGGCAATGGTAAAAAAGGCTTGTGCTGCGGCCAATCATGAATTGGGTTATTTGGGAAAAAGGAAATTCGAAGCAATTGATAGGGCATGCAATGAAATAATTTCGGGAAAATTCGACGATCAGTTCCCTGTTGATGCAATTCAGGGGGGAGCGGGAACATCGATCAATATGAACATTAACGAAGTTATAGCGAATAGAGCAATCGAAATAATGGGGGGCAAAAAAGGAGAGTATGAAATTGTTAATCCGCTCGATGATATCAACATGCACCAATCTACCAATGACACATATCCAACCGCAATAAAAATAGCGGCAATATTTCAATTGAGGGAATTAAGTAAGAGGGTAGAAAAATTGCAAGGGGCATTTCAAAAGAAGGAAAAGGAGTTCG
>JAACEC010000083.1 GCA_011682715.1 Pseudomonadota bacterium | reverse complement strand
CGGGTTTCGAGGCTTGGACGGGAGATACATTAAATGTATGGAATGTTGACGATGCCGTGAATATTGCAAAGGAATCGACTGATGTTTATTCCGGGGCATATGCTATTAAAATTACTACAACAAGTAGTTCTAACAGAGGTGTATGGCAGCAAATTTCTATAACAGGCGGTGAAGAGTACATCTATTCCGTATGGATGAAGGGAAACGGTACGGGGTCTAACGGTATGGGGATCCTCGTTACATGGAGAGGATCTGATGGTGGTTATATAAGTAATTCGTCCACGAAATACAACTCCGATTCTCTCGTTTGGGAGCATGTTTGTGATACCGTTATCGCACCTGATACGGCCGCAATTGCCGATTTGAAGATAAGAGGATATATGGATAACGGTTATGCGGGGATTGCCGACGATGCGGATTTTGAATCGGTAACAGGTATTATGAGAAGAAAAAGCGTACCCGACGAGAAGTTTACTGTTTCCTACATTGATCAGACGATAAAAATAAACACCTTAGATAAGATTTCCGTTACAATCGATATATTCGATATGGCGGGAAATTTAAGGCAAAGAAAGGAGATTGTAGGCAACGGTACGGTGAAAGCAACTTTGGACAAAGGAGTCTATTTTGTCGTTGCAAGGGCTGGACACAACGAGGTCGTAAAAAAAGTTGTCGTGTTTAAGTAGAGCTCAACTCTTGTTATAATCTTTCATTTTGCTTGATACGAAACGCAGAAGCAGGAAGAAAACCAAGCTTATAACCATAATAAGAAAAACAATGGGCTTGGAATAGGAAAGTCCGTATGTAGTGAACCTATCGTAAACAAGAACCGGCGCAACCATAGGGTGATAAACCAGAATTATTATAGCCCCGAACTCCGATATGGCTCTTGCCCAACTCATAATCGTTCCCGAAACGATATCTTTTAAGGAAAGTGGTATTATAACATGAAAAAATATACCGAAATCATTTGCCCCGAGCGTTTTTGCAACTTTAATGTAGTTTTTATCGATACTTTTAAAGCCCTCTTTCGTGGAATTGATTAAGAACGTGATACTTACAAACATCATACCGATGACGATTCCCGCTACTGTCCCGACGAATTTCAAGCCAAAAATCGAAAAGAATTTCCCGAGATATCCTCTCGTTCCAAAAACGGTAAGAAGAGCTATACCGGCAGCTGTATGCGGTATCATAACGGGAATATCGATAATGGATTCAATCAATTTTTTTCCCATGAAGCTTTTAAAGACAATCAAGTAGGCGAGGGGAACTCCGATAAGGATCTCTATAGCAGTAGACAAAATCCCCGCAGTGATTGTCAGAATGATGGAATTTATAACTTCCTTGTCGAAGAATGCCGATTTTATAGACACGAGCGGTGTCCCGAAGATAATACTTATAATCGGAAGAACTATAAACGATAATCCGATTAAAGCCAGAGAGAGTATTATGAAAAAACGGTATCTCTTCATGATAATTCGTGCAATGATTTTGCTTTAAAAACGGAAAATATCATTTCTCCTTCTTTTAAATCCATGTTTTCCAGGGAGAATTTCGTGATTGTGGATTTTAATTTTATGTCATCATTCTCTAACTCCAGCAAAATTGCCCTTCTCGTATCCCTGATTGTCTTTACTTTCATACTAAGAAAATTTCTTGCACTGCTCCGGAATTTATTTCTCGAAACTATGATTTCATCGGCCCTTATGGTGAAAAGTTTCTTTTGCCCCTTGTCGATATCGCAATATATCTTTGTTCTGCCGATGGCACCCAGGTTTTTGCTAACTCCTTCCAACGGGAGAAAATTTTCCATATCCGTGAAATTCGCTACGAAAAGGGAATCGGGATGCCTGAAAATGTTTTCGGGACAGCCTATTTGTTCGATTTTTCCGTTATTTAAAACAACGATTGTATCGGCAAGATAATAGGCTTCCTCAAAATCGTGAGTAACATGCAAAACGGGGATTTTCACTAACTCCTTTAGTTCTTTTAAAAATTTTTGCATATCATGTCTCATCGAGGGATCGATTGCCGATAAAGGTTCGTCGAGAAGTAAAACATGTGGGTTTGTAAGAAGTGATCTGAGCAAAGCGATACGCTGTTTTTCTCCCCCGGACAATGTATCTACGGAACGATTTAGAAGTTTGACTATTTTGAATTTCTCCGCATACGATTTTATAATTCGGTAATCAGGTTTCCGTCTTTTGATTTTATACGGAAACTCGAGATTTTTAATAACACTTAGATGTGGGAATAGAGCACCGTCCTGCAACAAAATGCCTATACCCCTTTCCGTTATGTCTAATTTTGCAATCGATTTGCCATTTGAGAGGATATCCCCGTCGTCTGTTTTTTTCAACCCGGCGATGGCATCCAGGAGAAGGCTTTTTCCTGCCCCTGTCGGCCCGAGAAGCACCGTATACCCCTCTATAACGAAAGATATGTTTTGCAATTTAAAATTGCCGGCGGTAAGAGAAAGCCTTTTGATTTCAATCATTGTTTCAATAAATACGATTTCAAAGCATTGGGAAAATAGGATGTGTCTCCTTCGATTTTGACCTGCCTGAGTGGTGTTTGCCCGCAGGAAGAGAGAATTGCTTTTCCCTTACTCGATATAATAAATTTAAGGAATGCCTCAGCCAGTTTTTCATGAGGAGCATTATTAGGTATCGTTATTCCGTAAACAATGGGTGCTCCTTTAATCGCTATGTACTCACCCGGCTTTTTCCCCGAAACGTTTACGATTGCCTTTGAATAAAAATCCGAAAGTGAATTCCGGCTCAAGTTTACGCTGTCGTTTAATGTAATGTATCTTAAATTATGTTGTTTTGCCACTGATTCGTATTCGAAAATGTAATCAAATTCTCCTGACTCGAGTAGAGCGAGAAGTTCGACCGATTTGGGACGTACATTTTCCCGGGGACAATGAGCGTTTAAACTATCATAAAGAGCAGGATTTTCAAGCCTTTTTCCTTCGAGTTGCCATACCATAAGCGTTCTGTATCCGCAAGGGTCGATATTGGGATCGGCATGAGCATAACGTACCCCCTTTTCAATAAAAAAACGGGACCAGTTGTTTCCGTTTAGCGAATCGGCGTATTTCGATTTATCGTTGTATGCTATGACCATGGCATTGGTGGCGAAAAGTATGTTCCAACTCGCATATTTCGGGATTAAAAGATTATTTATAACCCGATAATCGGCGCTCGCCACAATATCCGCTTTTCTGTGTAAATCGGCTATTTTTCTTGCGGCGAGGCGGCTGCCGGATGCTTCCAATTGAATGTTTACTTCGGGATGTTCCTTTTCAAAAGCAATTTTCATCTTTTTTAGAGGAACGGTCAGACTGCCTGCATGAAAGATTACAAGATTTTCACCTGCCAGGTTACTGAAAGAAAGAACGAATAAAAGCATTGAGATAAAAGTTAATCGTTTCATTAAAACCTCCAAATAAAAAAACTATCCGCATCAGAATAGCTTTCGGTCTCCTTTCCGGATGCGGGAGGCATATCCGTTTTCGGATATACCCTATCGGTTCCCGTCCATGGCTCTCCCGAAGGACAAGGAACTCGGAGACATTTAATATTAGAATATTTATGCCGGTATGTCAATAATTAATCATTAGGGATAGTAGATATGTACGAATTTAAATTGTAAGGGCATGCCCCTACCTGCGATGCTTGGTTAAAGTATGGTAACTATTTATAAAAATATTTTTTGTATTTCAAAGTTCATCTCACAGGAACTTCATAAAAAATTAACATTATGCGACATGTGCTTTGCTATAATGCTACCCTTTTTTTATTTTTACAAATATTTTTTGTGATTTCGGTAGATATGTCTATACCAAGTGCATTATGACTCTCAAGGTATGAATATCAAATGCGAATGATGGTTATATAGGGTGAAGTCCATATAAAAAGTAGGTGAGAGTCTATGAAAAAAACTGTTTCTATTTACGAGTATATTTGCAATTGACATGAATTAAAAAATGATTTATATTTTGTAAAGAATTTTGCGGGGCTATGGCGCAGCTGGGAGCGCGTTTGACTGGCAGTCAAAAGGTCACGGGTTCGAATCCCGTTAGCTCCACTGTTGAATATATATAGGAGGTATAATGGGAAAATCAAAGAAAATACTGATATTCTTGTTGCTTGCAGTAATGGTGTTTGCCGGATGTACGAAATATGATAATTTTGCAGATAGAGCGAGAATAAAACAAGCTGATAACAGTTTGGACAATGTAAAGAACGCTCTTGAAAGATATTATTTGGACAATATTTCTTATCCGCCTAACGGTGCGGATTTAAAGCAGTATGTCGGGAAGTTCTTTACAGCCAAAGATACGGCGGGTAAGGTTGTTGATAAGTGGGATACTGATATAGTTAATGCATTTTACAATAAGAAACTATACTACGAGACCGATGATTCCTTAAAGGCATTCTTTATTTGGGCTCGTGCAACTGATAAATTGCATACCATTGTCTCTACGGGGACAAAATCGTTTAAAGATCCCGTTAAGATAAAACAGGAAAAAGAAAAGGAAAAAAAGGCTCTGGAAAAAGCCATAAGAAAGAATAGATTGAAAATGGCTCGTGAGAAGAGATTGAAAAGCAGAAGGAAGAAATAGGAGGCCATGATGAAAAAGATTCTTATTGTACTGGTCATGCTTTCGATGATTTATACGGGGTGTGCAACAAGCGAAACATCAACGGGAACAAAAGAGGTGACCGCTCCTGATACGACGGAAATCGGTTCCGGTGTGGTTATTGGCGAAGATACTACGGCAAACAGTAATTACGGACCAAAAGATTATTACGATTTGGGATACTCGCACTA
>JAACEC010000189.1 GCA_011682715.1 Pseudomonadota bacterium | reverse complement strand
CAATGTAAATCTTTGCCACTTCCTTCCCATATCATTTTTGCTTCCTTTCTCCTGAATAATATCATATTTTTTTTATTTTACAATACACGATGACCAAATGAATGGAATAGATGCGAAAAATTGAACACTCCGCCTACGCTAAAGCTGTGGCGGATAGATCCATCTACAAGAGGGAAATTTAGAGATTCCCAAACAGGGTAAAATTTCATGAAAAACACCCCCCCAGCTTCGCTGTACTCCTCTATAGAGGGGAATTTGTATATGTGGAAATAAATGGTAATAATGTCTATACTACTTGCCCAAAAGTGTAAAACAACTATTGACACCAACACTTTTCTAATTTAGAATAGAGAAAAGGAGGTAAAATGATACGAGGCGTAAAGGGAAAAGATAGCGAAAAGTTGCATCTGTTATTCAAAGAAAAACACAAGAACATAGCATGCAAGTTCATACACCCCGATATTCACGAGACGAGAATAGAGACATTCGTTTACGAGGAGAACAATGAGATCGAGGGAATGATCGTCATAACTGCCATCAAATATTCGACAAATCCCTATGGAACCGTTGAAGAGTTGATTATAAAAAGCTCGGACGAAGAACATACAATAGAAAAAAGCCTTTTGAACAGTGCACTGGAGTGGTTCAAAAAGAATAAGATTAACAGGGTATTTATCTTTGCAGAAAGTGAAGAAAGCGAATTCTTCGAGAAGATGGGATTTGAAGAGTCGGATATGGTGATGTACTACAAGAATTTGAATGAATAAGCCTCTTTTTGATTTACAACGCACACTTATTTTTTCTCCGTTAAAATTCCGTAGCTAAGGTACAATAAGCAATTAATTTAGTTGACATTATTCCTCTATTATGCTATTTTTTAGTGTACTTGTTGGATATTTTATTATGAATATAGATGAACTTAAACGCAAAGCTTACGAGTTACGAATCGATATTATAGAAATGATCTATAATGCAAATTCAGGTCATCCCGGCGGTTCGCTATCCGCCATTGATATAATGACCGTTCTCTACTATAAAATAATGCGACACAATCCGGAGGAGCCGAACTGGCCGGAAAGGGATCGTTTTATACTTTCCAAAGGACATGCCTCTCCTGCATTGTATGCAGTCCTCGCAGATACCGGTTATTTTCCAAAAGAGGAGTTAATGCATTTTAGGAAGGCAAATGCTATGTTACAGGGACATCCTTCATATCTGAAAACTCCGGGAGTAGAGGACTCCACAGGCTCTCTCGGACAGGGGTTGTCATTTGCCTGCGGTGTTGCAATAGCGGGAAAACTCGATAAAAGAGATTACAACGTTTACTGTATGATTGGTGAAGAGGGGCAAATTTGGGAAGCTGCCATGAACGGCGCGAGACACAATTTGGACAACCTCTGTGTAATTCTCGATTACAATCATCTCCAAATAGATGGAAATATATACGACATTAAAAGACCACAACCGTTTGTTGAGAAATGGTTATCCTTCGGGTGGAATGTTATGGAAATCGACGGGCATAATTACGAAGAAATCGTAGAGGCGTTTGAGGCATTCAAATCTGTGAAGGGGAAACCGACGATAATAGTTGCTCATACGATAAAAGGTAAAGGGGTGTCATTTATGGAAAATCAAGCGGATTGGCACGGAAAGGCACCGAACAAAGAGCAGAGAGATATAGCGATTGAGGAGTTGAAGAGGTATGTCTGAACTCTATTCTCTGAGAAAAGTTTATGGCGAAACACTAACTAAAATTGCAGATAAATACCCTGAAATTGTTGTGCTGGATGCAGATCTTGCCAAATCCAATCCACAAAAACACAGATATTTGCGAAAAAATACCCTGAACGATTCTTTGATATGGGCATTGCCGAAGCAGATATGGTAGCTACGGCGGCAGGCCTGGCATCATGCGGGAAAATTCCCTTTGTAAGCTCTTTTGCAATGTTTGCGACGGGGAAATGTTGGGAACAGGTCAGGAATACAATTGCCTATTCGAAATTTAATGTAAAGATCGTTGCCACGCATGCGTGTCTCTCTGTGGGAGAGGATGGAGCATCTCATCAGGCATGTGAAGATATAGCCGTGATAAATGCTATTCCCAATATGAATATTTTAGTGCCTTCCGATGATGTATCCACTCGTTTTTTTACGGAAGAAATTGCAGGAATAGAGGGTCCTTTTTATATGAGACTACCGAGAAGTGAAACGGAACGCATCTATCCCGACGATAAGAAATTCTCATTCGGAAGAGCCGAAGTATTGCGAGATGGTGGGGATATAACATTATTCTCCATGGGGCTTATGACGAATATAGCTCTAAAAGCGGCTGATAAGCTCAGAGAGAACGGAATAAAGGTCAATGTTGTTGATATACTTACCGTAAAACCGATAGATAAAGATACGATAATCGAATTTTTAAAAAAATCAGGCAAAGCCGTAATATGCGAAGAGCATGAGATTAACGGAGGCATTACTTCGATAATTTCAACCGTTGCTTCCATGAATTATCCTT
>JAACEC010000082.1 GCA_011682715.1 Pseudomonadota bacterium | reverse complement strand
TTTAAATCTCGGAGGGGATACAATTTTATATACAGGGAATAATGGAGATAATTTGTACTATGCAGAATTTTTAAATGACAGTTCCCATTCTGCGATATACACTAAAGAATTCGGAGACCAATTCGGAGGAACAGGTGTTTACGGTCGTGACATCACAAGGTCGGATGATGGCAATATCATCATATTGGGTAATATACCATATTCGACCTTACTTTTGAAAATTGATATCAATGGAAACATAATATGGTATAAAACATATGATGGAGAAGCTTCTCTATCGGGCTCATCTGTTAAAAAAACTAATGATGGTGGTTACATTATTGCGGGCACTAAAGGGGGAATGAGTAATGACAGGGATATTTTTCTCCTAAAGGTAAGTAATACAGGAGAGAAGAAATGGGAGAAAACATACGGTGGCGATAGGGATGATATTGCCAACGGTGTAGAATTGTTCGGCAATACGGGATATATCGTTACGGGGTTGACAAACTCAACAGAGACAGGAACTGAAAAATTGTTTATACTAAAAACGGATCTGTCAGGTAACATTATAAATTAAGTAAGGTTCATAATTTGTCCCCTCTACGGAATTTTTACCTGTTAATATATCTACCATATATATCTAATTATCTAATAGTCCACTTGACATCATCGGAATCCTTTATATAATAATCATAAGTAAAAAAGGAGTAACAATGGCAAATATAAAACCGTTTAAAGGACTCAGACCGGAAAAGAAATACGCTTCAAAGATTGCTTCTCCGCCGTATGATGTAATAAGCTCAAAAGAGGCGAGGAAATATGTTAAAAACAATCCCATCAGTTTTTTGCATGTCGTAAAACCGGAGATAGACCTTCCTGAAAATACCGATATTTACAGTGACGCTGTTTATCAGAAGGGAAAAGGAAATCTCAACATGTTGGTAGAAAAGGGATACCTCAAACGGGATAAGAACCCTTCATTTTATATTTACAGGCAAAAGATGGGAGATCATGTACAGACCGGTGTTGTTGCAGCAGCCTCCTGCAAGGAATATAAAAAGAATACTATAAAAAAACATGAACTTACAAGAAAGGATAAGGAAATTGACAGAGCTAAACATATCGAAACACTGAATGCAAATACGGGACCCGTATTTTTAACATACAGGGCAAACAAAGAAATAGACGATGTTATCAAAAAATTGACTAATAGAAAACCGGAATATGATTTTACAAGCGAAGATGGAATTCAACATACACTTTTTGTGATCAGTGATCCCGACGAAGTATCCCTTATTATTGGTAATTTTAGAAAGATAAACACATTATATATCGCAGACGGACACCACAGATCCGCAGCTGCCGTTAGGGTGATGGAAAAGATAAAAAAGAAGGACAAGAATTACTCACCCGATAAGGAGTACAACTACTTTTTATCTGTAATATTCCCGCACAATCAAGTGTATGTTATGGATTACAACCGTGTGGTAAAAGATTTAAACGGGAATAGCGAAACAGAATTCATCAAGAAACTGAGTAAGATATTCCAAATCAGCGAGTTTAACGAAAGCAGACCTTACAAACCGGGAAGAAAAGGAGAGTTCGGCATGTATCTTGACGGGAAGTGGTACAGAATCATCATTAAAAACGAATATATCACTGATGATCCTGTGGAATCACTTGATGCCAGTATCCTTCAAAACAACGTTTTGGCTCCTATTCTCGGAATAGAGAATCCGAGAACAGACAATAGAATTGATTTCATAGGAGGTATCAGAGGACTTAGCGAACTTGAAAAGCTGGTTAATTCGAAGGGATACAAAGTCGCATTTGCCCTATATCCCACTTCCCTGGAGGATCTGCTTAGCGTTGCCGATGCCGGTAAGATAATGCCTCCAAAGTCGACATGGTTCGAACCGAAACTTAGAAGCGGGCTTGTAATTCACGAATTATCGTAAATTAAGATTTATTCGTTTTTTTATTGTAATTTCATAAAATTTATATTATAATTTTATGGAGGTAAAAATGAAGAAATACATACTGGGTTTATATCCTATAGTTTTTCTGCTCGTTCTTGGCGTTTTTCTATTGGGCCCGTTTCTCGTATCCTGGATCTGGGCATGGGCTATACCGGACCTTTTCCCGGGAGCTGTGAAAAACGGATTAGTGGCAGGAACAATTTCCTGGATGACCGGTTTTAAGATATCGATATTTATAGCTTTCCTTATGAGTATATCGGGTACACGACTTTCACTGAAAAAGATTTATCATGGACATAAAAAAGAAGATTAATCGTTATACCGACTATTTCTTTTATTTTATTGCGATACTATCCCTGTTATCCGTTGTTTTTGAGTATTTTTTAAATTACAAACATGCTGTTTCTTTGAGTGAAATCATTGTTATGCTTACTCTAACATTGCTTTACATACCCGTGAAGGCTATGAAAATCCCTCTTAAAAAGTTTTCTTCGCTTACGATCACTCCGGGTGTGGTTTTTGTTTCACTTTTTTTCCTTCCCCGCCACTTTGCTTTGTTAAGCATATTTTTAGGTGTATTACTATCTTATTTTATCGTGGAAAGAGCATCAATCCACATAGCGATTAAATACGCATCTGCTTTTACCTTCAGCTCTTTTCTAATCGGGTTTATAATAAACAGATCAAACTACCAGGTATTCGATCTCTTTATGATCCGAAATATTATTGCATCCCTCGTTTTCTTTTTCATTATCTATTTTCTGTTCTACTACGATGATTTGATTCTTAGGAAAATAAAGGTTAATGAAAACCTTCAAATCCTGTTTTATGAATTTTTAACATTTCTCTATGCCATCGGTTTAATGCTCATTGTTCTCTATTACTACCTGAAATACGATTTGCAAGGATTCTTCATATCATTGCTTATAACTCAAATAATTAATTTTATACTAACCGTTCTCGTTAAAAATGCCACAAAATCCACCGAATATAGAATTCTACTTGAAATCGAATCTACAATAGCAACCAAATTCAGTATGAAAGAGGTTGTTGAAAAATTGGCTGAACTAACAAAACAGCTAATCGATTTCACCGAAATGAACTTTGCTATCTTTAACGAAGAAAATGACGAGACCGTTCTTCTTTTTCAAGCAACAAAGGGTTGGCTTAATACCCCTACTAGATTCAGTGGTAAGAAAGGGGTCGTGAGACGTTCTATGGATAATCGCAAGCCTATTATTATAAATGATACGACAAAAGAACCCGATTATATATCGTTAAACAATACTACACTGTCAGAGATTGCATTTCCCATTATAAGCTCCGACGGAGAGATCCTGGGGGCTGTTGACTTCGAGCACGAAAAGAAAAACGCATTTAGTTCAAATGATATATATCTTATAAAACAATTATCGGAACAATTGGGACATTCCATTAAAATTTCAAAACTTCTCTATCCTCTCGTTAACTCATCAGGTAAATTAAATGAAAGCATTAACAAGCTGTTTACAGTTACAGAGGAGATCAATACCGTTACATCCGGAATTACATCGCTTTCAAACAATGTAACGGAAAAATCTTCCACACAGTTAGAAACAGTCAAAATAACAGTAAATAAAAGCAAAGAGATACTTGATACCGGCTTGCTTCTAAGGAATACCTCCTCCAATATCGTTGATCTCAATCAACAGAACAAGACGTTGAGCAAAGAATCGGTAAAGGGGATTCTCCAGCTCATAGAGGTGAGCAATGTTATTGAAAATTTCATATCAAGTTCAGGAAAAACCATTGAGAAATTAATCGGCTCCGTCACAAACATCACCGATTTCATAAATATAATTATGGATATTTCACACAAGACAAACATGCTCTCCATCAATGCTTCCATCGAAGCGGCTCATGCGGGAGAATACGGTAAAGGATTCAAGGTTCTTGCCGATGAAATCGGAACCCTTTCCGAACAAACATACGATATGATTGAAAACATAGGAAAGAAAATCGATGAAATTCTCGAGAGTACAAATTCTCTATACAATAAAATGCAAGAGGGAAAGGAAAATATTATAAAAATACGGTCGAGCGTCGATACGGCTCAAAAATCGACGGATTTTATTCAAAATATAACGAGTACAAATCTTGGAAATGGAGAAAAGGTTAAAAAACTCGTTGATTCCAGCACACAAAAAATCGAAGAAATAAATAAGTTAATCTATAACATAAGCAATATAACAACGGAAAACACGGGGAATATTAACGATATCATAATGAGTATTGAGAGCGAATTCTCCTCCATAAAAATGCTCACATCTAACATTAAGGATTTGAAATCTTTAATGGAAAAAATAAATTCTATTGTTTCAAGATTTGATATAGAAACAATAGAATTCTAATTCCTTTTCGATTTTTGTAGCCAAAATATCAACGATTCTATATCCGAAGGGCTAACCCCGGATATATTTAGAGCGTTTCCTATAGTTTTCGGTCTGTATTCGGACAGTTTTTCCCTCGCTTCAATTGATATTATCTTGATTTTCTCATAATCAATGTCAGCAGGAATTTTTATGTTTTTTAAATTCTCCACCTCTTTAATCTTCCGTAGTTGCCTCTTTATGTATCCTTCGTATTTCGCAGTTATATAAACCCTGAATTTTATGTCTTCATCAACATCGGGTGTTAGTGAGTAAACCTTATCAAGATCAATATCGGGACGTTTATATAAATCGAAAAGTGGGGTGTTCGAATCTTTCGAACCGTTTTTTAATATTCCTCCGACCTTCTTCGCCGGAACCATTATTTTCTTAAATTTATTTACCGTCTCGATTACCTTTCTACTTCGTTCTTCCACCTTATCTAGATAACTCTTATCGGTAAGTCCATACTTTACGCCATATTTCAAAAGTCTTTCATCGGCATTGTCCTGGCGCAAAAGCAATCTGTACTCTGCCCTCGAAGTAAACATTCTATACGGTTCATTTGTTACCTTTTCAGTCAAATCATCAACCAAGATCCCCATATA
>JAACEC010000006.1 GCA_011682715.1 Pseudomonadota bacterium | reverse complement strand
TTATGTCATCCCCTAATGATTACACATGCTGACATAGGATTCAAACTGATAAAAGAATATCCATGTATCGAAATTATTGCGGAAGTTAAAACAACGGGAAAAACGGGTGCCGAGATGGAGGCATTAAATGCGGTTTCCACGGCAGCACTGACGATATACGATATGTGCAAAGGATTGGAAAAGGGAATTATAATCGGGGATATTTCCCTTCTCGAAAAGAGTGGGGGGAAAAGCGGATTATGGAAACCTGAATTTGTCAAAAAGGGAAAAGTTGTCAATATAGCAGTTGGAGAAAAAAAAGGGAAAGACAAAATACCGGTGGAAAAATGTGAAATAATCGAAAATTTTGGACTAAAGGGGGATGCACATGCCGGGGGGAAGAAAAAACAGATAAGCATATTTGCCGTAGAATCGTTAAATGAAGTTCCCGAAAATAAAATGACCGAAGTTATGAGAGGTGGATACACGGAAAATATGACCATTGTGGGAATACCGTTATATTACCTTATCCCCGGCAAGATTCTCCGTGTTAATTCCATAGAGATCGAAATAGAATCCGTGGGAAAAGAAACTTTTGTCAATGACGGAAGACCATATATTGTTTCGAGAAAAGGGATTTTTGGTCATGTGAAAAATTCTGGAATAGTTAAAGTCGGAGATACAATTGTAGTTGTAAACTGAGTTATGGAAGTTGCATTCCTTCTAAAGATTCTTGCCGTTTTTACTGTTTTGGTCATTCTTATAAGGTTAAGATTAAAAATAGGGTACACGTTTTTAGCAACAACTGCCGTATTCATGTTGCTTTTCTTTTACGGATGGGGCAATATGGGAAAAACAGTATACAAAAGTCTTATTAGCTGGGAGACCTGGAAACTTTTGCTTTCGGTCTATTTTATTTTAATAATCGGTGAAATAATGGAATTTACCGGTAATGTTAAATCGTTTATTCACTCTATAATTCATGGATTGAGGAACAAACGCCTTGCCGCAACGTTTTTGCCTGCATTTATTGGGCTTATTCCAATGCCGGGCGGGGCATTATTTTCTGCACCCATGGTAAAGAACACACTGGATACGGAAGATACAAAACCGTATATGCTCACCTATTTCAATTACTGGTACAGGCATATATGGGAATATTTTTGGCCCATGTACCCCGAAATAATTCTAATAAGCTCCATATTCAATGTTAAAATATTCGATATTGTAGTTCACCAATGGTACTTTACTATTGTTGCAATATTTGTGGGCTATTTATTTACAAGAAAAATTAAATTCAGGGATTACAAACCGGAAAAGGTTAAGCATTTCAAGAAATTCATCAAATCCTCCTGGTTCGTATTTTTTATAATTATTTTTCTTCTGGGATTCAGAATCGATATTGTCATTGTCCTTGTAGCTACAATTCTCATATACCTGATTGCCTACAGAGATGTGAGGAAGAATATATTGAAGATAGGGCAAAAGAGTTTCGATTTTAATACTGTTCTGCTATTAATAGGTATAATGATATTTAAAATGGCGATTAAGGATAGCGGATTTCTGACTCATTTGGGAGACATTGGTAATTATTCGAGGACAATGCAATACGGGCTGTTAATATTTCTGCCCTTTATAATGGGGATTATGACGGGGATTGCAGTTGGATTCGTAGGCATTGCATTTCCGCTGTTAAGTGTTATTTTTATCCAAAACGGTGTTTTGAACTTTCATCTTTTGGCTCTGAGTTTTGTTTCAGGATTCGCAGGTGTGCTTCTCTCTCCGTTCCACTTATGTCTTGTTCTCACAAAAGAATATTTTAAGGCAAAATTTGTAAATATTTACAAGATCCTGTTCCCTTCAGTGCTAATTCTCTATATTTTATCGGTTTCAATCATCTTTATTTTGTCAGTCTTCTGATTTTCCTATTTTACAATATTAAATTTTATGCTATAATTTTATTGAGGAATTGAAGATGGAGGTAGTTTGTGAAAGTTACTGTGATTTATGATAATAGAAAATTCGCAGATGATTTAATATCTGATTGGGGATTCTCTTGTTTTATCGAGGCTTACGGGAAAAACTATCTTTTTGATACCGGATCAAATGCAGGCATTCTCCTTGACAATATGAAAAAACTGAAACTCGATAAGAAGAAAATAGATGTAATTTTCATTTCGCACCCTCATTTGGACCACACCGGAGGATTGAAGAAAGTTCTTGAAAAGTGTAAATGTAAAGTCTATATTCCCTATTCTTTTCCAAGATTATCGTATGTTAAAAATGCAGTACGAATTGAAAAATTTACCATGTTGGAAGAAAATTTTTATTCGACGGGAGAACTTGGCGATATCGAACAATCATTGATAATAAAAATCAAGGGAGGTGTGGCGATTATCGTAGGATGCGGACATCCCGGGATTAAACGGATAATAAGAGTTGCATCGGAAGTGGGCAGACCGCTATGGCTCATAGGGGGGTTACACGGCTTTAACGATTTTGATGCTGTAAAAGATATCGATTATGTTTGTCCGTTACATAGCACCTTTTTTGCCAGCGAATTAAAAAGTATATATCCCGAAAAGTTCATCTACGGTGGGGTAGGGAAAGTTTTGCAGATTGAAGAAATGGATTAGTAAATCAGGTATAAGGTCAATTAATCGCATTTGAGTTTAAATCCGGATTTAAGCCCTTTTTCATAAAGATAAAACCAAATATCCAAGATTGATTACCGTATCAAATGTTTGTATTCGCATCGATTCAAAATATTCCCGTGTAAACTAATAAAATCAATTGACTTATAGCCGATTTTTAATTATAATACCGCCAACAAATAAGGAGGTATGATGATTGATGTCAATAAGATAGTAAGTGATGAAGATGTTAAATTTATTGATATAAAATATTCGGACCTCGCCGGGATATTCAGACATGTGACATTACCCATATCCTATCTCGAGAAGGCTTTGAATAACGGCGTAGGCTTTGACGGTTCAAGTGTCGTAGGATTCAGCTCGTCGGAGAAGAGTGATTTGATTGTAAAACCGGATACTGAAACAGCTCGTATAGATAGATTATCTGAGATTAGGACGCTTTCGTTTATCGGAAATATATATAATACAGACGGTACGCGATTCAAGATGGACCCGAGGTACATACTTGAGAAAACAATCGATTATCTAAAGAAACAGAAGATCTGTGACGAAGCGAAATTTTTACCGGAACTTGAGTTTTATATTTTCAGAAATATTGAGGTATCAAACGACAGATTAGATACATATATAAAAATTGACAGTAACGAACAGGATATATTTAAATCATATGACGGGAAATCGTATCATGCAGATGCACCGAGGGATTTGTACTTTAACTTTAGATCTTATGCTTGTGAAATGTTGGAAGAGATGGGGATAAAGGTAAAATACCATCATCATGAGGTGGGACGCTATTCGCAGCATGAAATCGAGCTTCAATTCGATACGGCGTTGAAAACAGCGGATAATATACAAATTGCAAAGTATTACTTGAGGAATCTTGCACTAAATAACGATCTAATCCTAACATTTATGCCGAAACCTATTTACAATGAAGCGGGTAACGGCCTTCACTTCCATCAATATCTCGAAAAGAAAGGCGTATCGGTTTTCGGTGATAAAAAAAGTATTTTAAGTGAAATCGGACTAAATTATATCGGTGGAATAATTAAACATGGAAGATCGATTGCAGCTCTTACAAATCCTTCCACAAATTCTTACAGAAGACTGAATTCTGGATTTGAAGCCCCTGTTAATTTGCAATATTCGGAAGGTTGCAGGGAAACTGCTATCAGAATACCGGCATATATAAAGGATATTAGAAGTATTGATATCGAATTTAGACCTCCGGATGCCACAAGCAATCCGTATCTTGCCATTGCAAGTATGCTACTTGCAGGAATCGACGGTATAAGAAATAAAATCAATCCGGGGGCTCCTGCAATTTACGGGAAGAAGTACAGGAAGGTTAAAAGAATTCCCCTAAATCTCGATGAGGCACTAAGTGAGCTCGAAAAAGATAATAAATATATTACCGAGACCGGTGTGGTTGATAAAGATTTTATCAGAAAATGGCTTGGAATTAAGAGAAAAGAGAGTGCGATGGTCAGATTTCATCCGCATCCTTTTGAATTTGAGATCTATTTTTAATGAAGACGGTCATACAAAGAGTCAGTTATTGCAAAGTCAGAGTAGCGAACGATATAATTTCTTCAATCGATAAAGGGATTTTGATATTGATAGGAATTGAAAAAAGTGATACATTTGATATTGTAGATGGATGTTTCGAAAGAGTTTTGAAATTGGGAATATTTAAAGACGATAAAGGGAAGATAGGTAAAAGCGTTGCGGAAGAGAAATGTGATATTATGATAGTATCACAGATTACTTTAATAGCTAATTTGAATAAAGGTAAAAAGCCCGACTTTTCCAGATCGGCAACGTTAGATGAGGCAAAACGATTGTATATTCATTTCGTCGGCAGATTCAAAGATGCCGGATTGAATGTCAAAACGGGTAAATTCGGTGAATATATGAAGGTTGAACTTGAGAATGACGGTCCTGTAACATTTGTAATGTAGGTGATTGTATGAAAAGTATGACTGGTTACGGAACGGGGATTATAGAAGAAGACGGATATCAAATCAAGTGTGAGATATCGTCAGTCAATCACAGGTTTTTTGAAGCTAAAGTGATTTTACCCGATAATTTCGAAAATATGAAAGTTGAACTTACACAATACGTGAGGAACAGCTGTGTTAGAGGGAAGTATCATGTGAAAATCGCTATTGCCGGCAGTGAAGATAAAATACCGGCAATAAATATGAAAAAGGTGGATTCGTATATCGAACTGTACAAAAAGTTAAGTGATAAAGTAGATTTCGGTGAATTGGATTTCGTATCCTTTTTGTCGCTTCCGGATGTGCTTTCAACGGATTCCGTCGAGCGAAATCTATTCCTTGAAAAATTCAAAAGAGCGATTGACAAGGCCGTAGTTTCAATGAACATGGTAAAAGTCGAAGAAGGGAAAGCCACAGAGAAATTTATTCTGGAAGAATTGGGGATAGTTGAAACGCTCGTTGTAGATATAAAAAAAATATCCGGTGGCTTGAAAGCAAAAAAAATCGAAGTGGCAAAAAAAAGGATTGAAGAGCTTAAATTAGATAAGTTGTCTCAGAGTTGTGTGGAACAGGAGATTGTGTATTTGGCGGATAGATACGATATAAGCGAGGAAATACAACGATTGGGAACGCATATATATAATTTCAAGGAGATGTTGCAAAAGGAACATGTGGGAAAAAAGATGGGATTCTTGCTACAAGAAATGGGTCGTGAGGTAAATACGATAGGTTCCAAACTTCCTGACAGCGATATTTCATTTGAAGTTGTTAGGATTAAAGATGGTCTCGAGAAAATCAGGGAACAGGTGCAAAATGTCGAATGAAAGAGGCTTTATCGTAGTAATAGCAGCTCCTTCGGGGGCGGGGAAAACCACTATATGTCGCGAAATAGAAAGAAGAAGAGATGATGTTGTTTATTCCATTTCGGTGACCACAAGAGAAAGACGAATGAACGAAAAGGATAAGATTGATTACTATTTCAAAACGAAAGAGGAATTCGAGGAGATGATCAGGGAAAAACAATTTGTCGAATGGGCAATTGTTCACGGAAACTATTACGGAACACCGAAAAACAGTATAAAAGGACTTATTGAGAACGACAGAATAGTAATAATGGATATAGATGTTCAAGGTGCAAGAAGCATAAGAAAAGAATTCCCGGACTCCTCCGTTCTCATATTTGTAATGCCATCGGACATAAAAACATTGAAAGACAGGCTTTTAAATAGAAATCAGGATAATATGGATACCATAAGAAAAAGATTACATAATGCAAAAGAAGAGATTGAAAAAATCAACGAATTCGACTATATTGTTATTAATAACGAATTGGAAAAAGCCATAGATGATGTAGACGGAATAATTAATAGTGAATGTTTAAAAACATTTAATAACGAGAAACTTATTGGAAAATTTAAGGAGGATTTAAGTAATGAAGAAAGGATTCTTTAGTGTCGAAGAAATTTGGAAAAGGTACCCTAACAAATACCTGGCTATAATTTTAACTGCCAAAAAAGCGAGAAAGATAAATCAGGAATATGTCGATGCTTTGAAGATGGAAGAAGCCATCGGTGAGATACTGGACAGACCAAAAGAAAAACCGACGATTTTAGCTCTTAGAAAAATATTGGAAAATCCGATTCCGGTAAAGATTGAGGAAGATGTCTAATATACTTATCGGTATAACGGGGGGTATTGCCGCATATAAAATACCGGAACTGGTGAGGCTTTTCATAAAGGGTGGTTATAATGTAAAAACTGTTTTGACCCAAAAAGCCCATCTCTTTGTTACCGGAGAAACTCTTGAAGTTTTAACGGGGAATAAAGTATATACAGACAATTTTTCCGAAGATGATATTATTAATGCAGAGCATATAGAGTTGGCAAAATGGGCTGATGTGATTTTAATTGCTCCGGCAACATTTAATACGGTAGGGAAAATTGTTTCGGGTATTGCCGACAATCTGTTGACATCTGTCATAGCTGCGGCGGACGGCAAAAAAGTTGTTCTTTCCCCCAGTATGAATGTGAATATGTGGGATAATCCGATTTTTCAGGAGAATTTAAAAAAACTCAAATCTCTCGGATTCGGTATAATTGAGCCGGGAAGCGGTTATCTTGCCTGCGGAGATACGGGACACGGCAGATTACCCGAAATCGATACGATTTTCGCTGCCGTTAAGAAGTATATGGAGAGAGACAAAGGGTATGTAGAAAAAAAATATGTTATAACGGCCGGTGGAACAGAGGAGGCGATTGATCCCGTTCGTGTAATCTCTAACAGATCTTCCGGGAAAATGGGGATGGAAATAGCAAAACAACTGTACTTCAAAGGAGCTGATGTTGTTTTGATAAAGGGGAGAACATCCGTTGAGATACCTTCGTATCTTTACACAATAGAAGCATATGATACCCAATCTATGCTGAAAGCGATTAAAGAAAACATCTCGAATAATTCAATACTTGTAATGGCAGCTGCCATATCCGACTTTGTTGTTGAAAATCAGGGGAATCACAAGTTCCACAAGAGTGAATTGAATGTATTGAAACTAAAAAAAAACATAGATGTTACGATGGCAATAAGGGAAAATTACGAGATTCCCGTTGTCGGGTTTGCACTGGAAAACGGGATGGATATTGAAAGAGCAAAGGAAAAACTCAAAAATAAACAATTAAATGCAATAATATTGAATGATGTTTCTGCAATAGGGAATAATATCTCTACGGTTAGAATAATTAAAGAAAACGGTTATGTTTCGGATAAAATTTCCGGTTCCAAAGAAGAGATAGCAGTTCGAATTGTCAAAGAATTAAAAAACATATGATGGATCGATATATAGAGATAAAAAGAGCTCTCGGGCAAAACCAATTCATATTGAAAAATGCGAATGGAAAAAAGATAAAATTAACTTTTGAAGAAAAAAGACAACGGATGATTGAAATTTACAAAGAGCTGAAAAAGTGTAAAAAATGCCCCTTGTACAAAACGAGAACAAAATTCGTAATAGGTGCCGGGAGTGTAGATGCTGATGTTCTTTTTATCGGCGAGGCTCCCGGGAGAAATGAAGATTTGCAGGGATTACCCTTTGTGGGGAGGGCAGGTAATTTGCTTTCATCATATCTTAACGGAATAGAGTTGAGCAGAAAGGATGTTTTCATAACAAATATAGTTAAGTGCAGACCCCCGGGAAACAGAGATCCTATGGAAGAGGAAATAAACGCTTGTTTTCCGTATCTTACGAGGCAGATAGGGATAATCGAACCGAAAATTATAGTGACGCTCGGGAGATATTCTCTTAAATCGCTGCTCGGAAGAGAGGTACGAATAATGCAGGAGAGGGGAAGTATAATTGATTTTAACGGTGTAATGCTTTTGCCCATGCTGCACCCCGCCGCAGTTTTGCGTAACGGAAATTTGGATGAAAAAATGAAAGAGGATTTTAAATTGCTCAAAGAGGTGATAGAGCAATGAGTATGGAAATACCGAGAGCCATTGAAGCGGAAAAAGCTATTCTCGGTTCGATGCTAATTTACAATGATATTATTGATGATGTTATTGCGGATCTTGAAACCGACGAAGTTTTCTCCATAGAGCAACACCGATTGATCTTCCGTGCCATTGTGGAGATGAGCAGGGAAAGAAACGGTGCAATTGACAATTTGACATTAAGAGAACATTTGAAGAGTAAAAAACTACTTACGAAAGCCGGAGGAGTAAAGTATATAAATTCTTTGATAGAAGAGGAAACGTTTAATGCCCCTTCCTATATTTCCATAATCAAAGATAAATACGTTTTGCGGAAATTGCTTGAAATTTCCGATAAAATAAAATCAAAGGTTATAAACAGTGATAATACTCCCGACGAGATTCTCGACTTTGCGGAAAAGAACATTTTAAATGTAAAAATCAAAAATACGAAATTCGAACTTGAAGATATTTCCGAAATTGCTAAGACAATCATAAGCCAGGTGGGGGAGATTCTCGAGAGCAAAAAACCGTTAATGGGTATTCCTACGGGATTCAAGGATATTGACAGATTGATTAACGGTTTTCATAAAGGGGAATTTATCATTATAGCCGGAAGGCCTTCAATGGGAAAAACCGCTCTTGCCTTAAATGTAATGGTGAACAATTTGAGAAATAATATCCCTATGGCTTTTTTCTCTCTGGAAATGCCCAACAGATCTCTTGTTTGGAGAATGCTTTGTGTAAGAAGCGGGGTAGATGCTTCGAGGATAAGAAGTGGGATCGTTACGAGAAGTGATTACCAGGGAATTGTAATAGCTGCCGGAGAACTGGATAAAGCACAGATATTTATCGATGATTCGAGTTCTTTAAACGAAATAGAACTAAGGGCGAGGGCGAGAAGGTTGCAGAAAGAGCATGACATAAAGATTATTTTTATCGATTATCTTCAACTTATGAGTTCATCGAGAAGATACGACAGTAAAAATACGGAGGTAAGCGAAATTTCCCGCTCGTTAAAATCGCTGGCTAAGGAGCTAGATATACCTGTTGTGGCTTTGTCACAATTATCAAGAGCACCCATGCAAAGGCAGACAAAGGAACCGATATTGTCGGATCTGAGAGAATCGGGAGCAATCGAGCAGGATGCTGATGTCGTCCTTTTTGTTCATAGACCGGCATTCATAGATAAATCCAGTGAAGAGGATAAAAATCTGGCAAAAATAATAATCGGGAAGCAGAGAAACGGACCGGTAGGCACGGTGAGACTCGTATTTGACGGTAGAAGCACGCGATTTGCGGATTTTACCGATGAGATAATCAGACCATAATTATGAATTTTGTTGTAAATAATATCGGTGGGATTTTTTACGTAATGTTTTATTCGATATTCAAAAAGCATAATATAGGATACAAAATTGAGTTGACATTTCGTGAAATCGTAAGGACCGGAATTGAATCAATTGGTGTTGTTGCCATTGCATCGATTCTCGGCGGTTTAATAGCCGTATTCCTCATCGAACAGAGACTCGGAAGCTATATACCTCAATTTTACATAACCGAAGCCATTTCCAAATCCGTGATTATTGAACTCGGTGCTCTTGGAGCATCGATAGCACTTGTCGGAAGAGCAGGCACGAGAATTACAGCGGAAATTGCAACGATGAAGGTTAACGAAGAGATTGATGCTCTCGAAACAATGGCTATAGATCCTTATGATTATCTCGTATATCCTAAAATGATAGCATCCCTTATTTCTTACCCGATTATGGTAATTTTCAGTGAACTGTTATTCATTGTGGGGGCTATGATATTTATGGTTTATATCAAAGGATTCGGGTTTAGGACTTTCTTGTTCGGTATAAGGGAGCATTTCAGAATGTTAGAATTTATAGAGAGTTTGGTAAAAGGCGGCGTATTCGGTCTCATTTCCACTTCCATATCGTGCTATTTTGGTATAACGGCGAGTAAAGGAGCAAAAGGAGTGGGAGAGGCAACAACAAACGCCGTAGTTTATTCGGTTGTTTTGATATTATTGTTTGATTACTTTATTATTAGGGTATTCAGTTTATGGTTGTAATTAAAAATATTACAAAAATATACAATGATAGAAAGGTTTTGGACAATCTGAGCCTTGAAATAAAGGACGGTGAGATAATTACCATAATCGGGAAAAGCGGTATAGGCAAAAGCGTTTTGCTAAAAAGCATAGTAGGGCTCGTACGACCGGAGAAGGGAAAGATACTTATAGACGATATACCGATTATGGGAAAGCATGTTTATTCACTGAGAAGAAAAATAGGTTTTATATTCCAAAAATCGGGTTTTATAGAATCTTTGAATGTCGGAGAAAACGTCGGACTGGCTCTAAAATACATTCACAATGTACCGTCAGGGGAGATTAGAGAGAGAGTTATTGATGCGTTGAAAAAGGTTGAACTTGATCCCAAAGTCACTGAACTGTTCCCGTCCAACCTGTCCGGCGGTATGTTAAAAAGAGCCGCCATAGCGAGAGCAATAATTTTAAACCCCAGATACATCTTATACGACGAACCCACTACGGGATTGGACCCTATAGTATCCAGAACCATTGAAGAATTGATTTTTAATTTAAATAAAAAAATGAATATAACTTCCGTTATGGTAACCCATGATTTGAACAGTGCCGTCGGAATTTCTGACAGAATTGCGATGCTTTCAGGTGGAAAAATAACATTTCTCGGAAGTACATCGGATTTTATAAATTCCTCGAACAGTGATATAATGGAATTTAGGAATTCATACTACTTAAAAACAGGAGAATAGTATGTATAAAAATGATTATATAAAGGTTGGTTGGTTTGTGACGATTGCTCTTGTAATAACCGCGATAGGGTTATTGTGGATGGACAATATAAGTTTTAAAAGACATTTCGTAAAATTGGATTGTTATTTCAAAAACGTGCATGGGTTAAAATCCGGTGATCCTATTTTTGTGAGAGGATTAAAAATGGGGAAAGTGGGGAAAGTCAGATTTGCAGGAGACAGTGTCCTTGTTGAAATTCTTCTATCAAGCAATGTGAAATTGAGAGAAGATGCGACGGTTACACTTATAAACACAACGGTAATTGCCGAAAATAAATATATCGAAATATTTCCCGGTGTCTCCGATGTTGCTTGCGACATAAAAAAGCCGATGCACGGAGATTACAGAGGTATAGATCAAATTTTCACAATATTTGATCGATTGAAAGAAACGGTTACCGGGTTGAAAGATATTTCCGGAAGCAATACGAACATGATCGGGAATCTTAACTCAATTCTTACCAACACGAACAGATTAATTGCCGAGATAAGCAGTGATGTCAAAATATCATCGGAGAACATTCGCAGTTCTTCTCAAACGGCTGACAGTCTGATGAAAAACCTTTTGGCGATATCCGTTCAATTAAACGATGTTGCAAAGCGGTTAAATACACCCGACAATAATATATCTCGATTGTCGCAGTCCGATTCATTATACACGGAGACTATGAGCACTATTAAAAATCTCAATGATTTGATAGCGGATATAAAAGAAAATCCTTCAAAATACGTTAAACTTAACTTGATAAAGGTGGGAAATGGGAAAAAGTAAAGCTGTATTCGTATGTAAAGAGTGTGGTTACGAATCAAACAAGTGGTTGGGAAAATGTCCGTCATGCGGATCATGGAACAGTTTTGTGGAATACAATGAGAAGGAGAAGAAAGGGAAAAGAATTGACGGTTTTAAATTCGATGTTTCTACACCGCCAACACCGCTTGATAAAATCGATTTTAAAAGTATAAAACGCTTTGAAACAAAAATAGGAGAATTCGACAGGGTTTTGGGCGGAGGCATAGTTCCCGGAGCCGTTATATTAATCGGGGGAGAACCAGGTATAGGAAAATCTACATTACTTTTGCAAGTGTCGTATGAGCTTGCAAAAAGGGGGATAAGAGTTCTATATTCCACATCGGAGGAATCATTACAGCAAATTTCGTTGAGAGCAAATCGTTTGAATGCCGTTTCCGGCGATATACTTCTCAGTTCCGAATATTCGGTAAATAAAATAATTAAATATGCCGATGATGTTAAACCTGGCGTGTTGATTGTCGATTCGATTCAAACAATTTACGATGAGAACACAGATGCACAGCAGGGAAGTGTAACGGGGGTAAAAGCATGTACATCGAAGCTTATAAGATTTGCAAAAGCAACAAATACACCTGTATTTGTTGTCGGTCATGTCACAAAGGGCGGAATAGTAGCGGGACCTAAAATTCTCGAACACATGGTTGATGCAGTGATTTATCTGGAAGGAGACGGAAACAGAGGATACAGAATACTGAGAAATGCAAAGAATAGATACGGGTCGACGGACGAGATAGGTCTCTTTGAGATGCACAGTGATGGTTTGAGCGAAGTGAATGATCCCACGGAGATCTTTTTAACAAGGGAAACGGAATCGATTTCAGGAAGTATACTTACGGTTACAATTGAGGGGAGTAGACCGCTTTTGGTAGAGATACAGGCAATAGCCGCAGAAACAAAATATGGAGTACCGCAGCGTTCGGTAAATGGTCCGGAATATAAAAGAGTCAGCACATTAATTGCGGTACTGGAAAAGCGATTACACCTATTTTTAGGGAACCAGGATGTTTTTCTGAATGTGGTCGGAGGATTGAAGATAAAGGATCCCGGGATCGATATTGCCATTCTTATGGCAATATATTCGAGTTATAGCAGTAAAGTGATAAAAAAAGACACGGTATTCATCGGAGAAGTAGGATTAGGAGGTGAACTAAGGGCAGTGGAAGGAATGAAAAGAAGGGCGGATGAGGCAACTCGCTTCGGAATAAAAAACATCATTATACCTTACTATATAAAAGAAAAAATTCAAAGTTCAAAGACTAAAATTATAAAATGTAAAAACGTAAACAATGTAATGGAGTATTTGAAAGATGTTTAATTTATTTAAAAAAGTAAGTAAATACGATTTTATAATCGATAGAAATGCGGTTTATGACCAAAAAATTTTGAAAGTAGTCGCATACAATTTCATTTTCGGTAAAATTGCAGTTCCGAAATATATCTATAATGAATTAAAAAGAGCCGAAGGGGAAAGGAACAAAGAGACGCTTATCATACTAAACAATTTAATTAAAAAGGGTATCATAGATTTGACAGACGAGATCGAAGGGAACAATTATCACAAATATTTGAAGTTCTGTAAAACTCATAAAAGCTCCTTAATTACCCTCGGAGAAATCAAAAAAAGACATTTTCTTTATAATAAAGTGAAGTATTTTTCCGTGGAGCAACTTTCGAGATTGCTTTCGAGAAGTTATTACGTCGGTGATAAGGTTGAAATTTATATCGTAAAACAGGGGAAAGAAAAGACCCAGGGGGTGGGATTTTTATGCAACGGAAGTATAGTTGTTGTTAAAGACGGAGAAAAACATATAGGGAATAAGGTAGACGTAGAGATTACCGGAAGTATTAAGACGAGTATGGGAACAATGTATTTCGGAGAAATTGTTTGATGGATATTTCCGCACTGATTCTCGCTTCCGGGGAAAGTACAAGAATGAACATCGAGGAGAAGAAACAGTTCCTTTATTTAAATGGTTTGCCCGTTTTAATGTATTCGGTAAACAAATTTCTTGCGATTCCCGAAGTGAAGGAGGTTATTGTTGTCGTTAGCGAAGATGACCGTGAAGCAGTCGAAAAATTGTTGACAGAAGAGAAGGTCAGGATTATTACAGGTGGTAAGAGACGCCAGGATTCTTCCCTGAACGGAATAAAAGCTGCTATGTATGATTATGTGGCAATTCACGATGCGGCGCGGCCCAATTTCAGAATTTCAACCGTTAAGAAAATGATTAAAGAACTCAACAATCATGATTGTGTTGTACCCTATGCAGGTGTTAATGATACGGCAAGATACCAGGAGGAAACCATAAAAACATTAGATAGAAATATGATAAGATTAATCCAAACACCTCAATTTTTCAAAAGGGATAAAATAAAAAATGCGATTGAGATGATTGCCCGAGAAGATATTACCGATGACATGGAAGCGTATTTGAAATTATACGATGACTATAAGCTCGTTAAGGGGAACAGGGAAAATATAAAAATTACGACTATGGAAGACTTTTATTTTATCTCATCTGTTCTGGATAAAGATAGTTTAAGAATCGGTTTCGGTTACGATTCGCATAATTTGAAAGAAGGAAACGGAATAACCCTGGGGGATGTAAAGATAGATTGTGAATATTCGGTAATTGCTCATTCAGACGGCGATGTCGTAATACATTCATTAATCGATTCACTACTCGGGGCAACAGGAACTGGCGATATAGGTGAACTATTTCCTGATACTGAAGACTGGACACTCAATATGTCGAGCACTGAGATGTTAAGCAGAGTTATGAAACACATCGGATATTTCCATGTTAAAAATGTTGATATAGTAATAATTTTGGATGAACCTAAACTCGGAGAGAAGAAAAAAATGATTAAAAATAAGATAGCCAAATATCTTAAGATAGAACCTGATAGAGTATCTATAAAGGCGAAAACCGCCGAAGGTAGAAACGATGGAAAGAAAATCGAGGTATATACTCAGATTCTCATTAATTACTTTAATTAGTTTAGTCGGATTTGCACAATCATTACTCGCATTTGACAAATCCGGTATTACTAGCAGCTTAAGTACTCGATTTTCAAATGAAATATCGACAATATTGATATCGATGCTGCCTATATTCGAATTAAGAGGGGGTATTCCGGTCTCGATTCAGGTTTTTCATTTGCCTGTATTTAAAGCTGTTATTCTGTCGATTCTGGGAAATATGATACCGGTTATTTTTCTTTTGCTGTTCTGGGAGTGG
>JAACEC010000005.1 GCA_011682715.1 Pseudomonadota bacterium | reverse complement strand
CCTCCATCAAACCTATACCTATCTTTCCGTTTGATAATAATTTCATGCTCGTTATCGTCGTTCTTGTCGTTTTATCATACGATATGTTTATCGGTTCACTCCATTTACCCTCCTTATTGCGTTTTCTTATAAATCCATTTGTGTTATCCGTTACATACGGATTCAAAGCCAAAGAATATCCCAAATATACACATCCTTCTCTATCACACACTGTCCATGATATTCCACCGTTCCCCATATCTTCAGGTGTTGACCAATCGCCGCTTATATCCCTTTCTGAAAAATATATATGATTATCGTTACATTCTTCCCACGATGTATATATGTGACCATCCTTATCCATACTGATATTATCCACTATCCATGAATTCGAATAAGGACTCTGAGATATGTTTACTCCCGGGATTTGCCACGTACCACCTGCAGGTTTGTAAACATCCATTATCTCATCCCACATACCGAAACCTTTCTCCCCTACAACATGCAATCCGCCCGATCTGTCTACAAGTATCGGGGAGTAATTCATTGGTCCCTCTATTAGATGCACTATACTGTCCTTCTGTCCGTTGTTTTCTATCTCGCAATACATCAATGCATTACTTTGAGAATCCTGTCCGAGAAATGTTATATGAATGTTATCTTCATTATCTATGGTTATTGCAGCGCTTTCACTGAAATCAAGATAATCCCATAATGTATCATGTCCTTCCTGCCAATTTCCATTTGATTCCATCTTCTTTATTACTACCGTTGAAATATAATAAGGACCTGAGTCAAGACGTTCCTCCCATACAGCATACAGTTCGTCTTTCGAGTTGATTGCAAGTCTCGGAAGATATGAGCAATCTTCCGTATTGCTTATATCCACAGGCTCGCTCCAGCCTCCTCCCGGCATTCTATAGCTGTAAAATATATCATCAGCTCTACCTATGCTGTCCACCCTGTCCATCCATACACCGTGTATCACACCCTTCGAATCCTCTACTATATCAAGTCCACAGGATCTTCCGGGATTGTTCGTTATTCTCTCATGTCTGCTCTTATTGAACAGATTATTGAATAAGCTACATGATGAAAACATCATTACAAATACAAATATCACTCCAAGAATGCCTATTACTCTTTTTTTCTCCATTTATCCTCCTATTTCCATTTAAATTCATCGGGGCTAACTTCTATGAAAAATATATCTTCATATTGATCAGGCCCCTCTGTCAAACCTATACCTATCTTTCCGTTTGATAATAATTTCATACATGATATCGTCGTTCTTGTCGTTTTATCATACGATATGTTTATCGGCTCACTCCATTTCCCCTCCTTATTACGTTTTCTTATAAATCCATTTGTGTTATCCGTTACATACGGATTCAAAGCCAAAGAATATCCCAAATATACACATCCTTCTCTATCACACACCGTCCATGATATTCCACCGTCTCCCATATCTTCAGGTGTCGACCAATTGCTGCTCAAATCTCTCTCCGAGAAATATATATGATTATTGTTACATTCGTTCCATGATACAAAAATATGTCCTTCATTATCCATACTTATATTATCCACCGCCCATGAATTCGAATAAGGGGTTTGAGATATGTTCACTCCCGGGATTTGCCACGCACCACCTGCAGGTTTGTAAATATCCATTATCTCATCCCACATACCGAATTGTTTCTCCCCTACAACATGTAATCCGCCCGATCTGTCTACAAGTATCGGGGAGTAATTCATGGGTCCCTCTATTAGATGCACTATACTGTCCTTCTGACCGTCATTCCCTATCTCGCAATACATCAATGCATGACTTTGAGAATCCTGTCCGAGAAATGTTATATGAATGTTGTCTTCATTATCTATCGCTATTGCAGCGCTTTCACTGAAATCAAGATAATCCCATAATGTATCATGTCCTTCCTGCCAATGACCATTTGAGTCCATCTTCTTTATTACTACCGTTGGAATAACATAAGGACCTGAGTCAAGTCGTTCCTCCCATACTACATACAGTTCGTCTTTCGAATTGATTGCAAGTCTCGGAAGATACGAGCAATCTTCCGTATTGCTTATATCCACAGGCTCGCTCCAGCCTCCTCCCGGCATCCTATAGCTGTAAAATATATCATCAGCTCTACCTATGCTGTCCACTCTATCCATCCATACACCGTGTATCCACCCTTCGAATCCTCTACTATATCAAGCCACCCTGATCTACCGGGATTGTTCGTTATTCTCTCATGTCTGCTCTTATTGAACAGATTATTGAATAAACTACATGACGAAAACATCATTACAAATACAAATACCACTCCCAGAATGCCTACTACTCTTTTTTTCTCCATTTATCCTTATCCTTTTAGTTATTATATAAATATCCTCATTTCAGTGAATTATATATTCCAACAACTCCCATTGCAATTATAATTTATATTATAATGTTCCAATATAATTGTCAAGTAATTTTTGTATAAATAGGTAGATAGGTACGGACATATCAACCAGCAATAACTTAAAAGAAAAAAAATGAAATTCGGAAACAGGTTCAAAATTAACTCGGACAAAACACCGCTCCACTTCGTGGCCCTCCCCTCTACAGAGGGGAATTAGAAAAAACACCCCGTCCTGACTCCGTCAGTCCACCCCTCTATAGAGGGAAGTTAAGAGACACTGAAACAAGTTCAGCGTGACAAGAAAAACAAAGCGATATCACCCGTTATAAATAACCCATAAGAAAGCCATTATCATTAGAGACGCCAATTAGGACGTCTCTAATGTCTTCAGTAAAATGTTATTTATTTGGTATATTTATTTCCAGGTTTCAAATCTTAAAAAGCGATACATTGTACGTACTTCCTGAAACCGTAAATTTACTGCCGCCCTACACGGGAGTTACACCCCAACTACCAATCCCTATGTATTTCCACATTAGTGTTCCATCCCCTTTAAAAAGAAACATATCATTGGCATCGGTACCCACAGTTATATAATTGCCCTCACAATCCATTCCGATATCTTTTATCCAGTTATCAACATCTTTTTTCCAAAGAAGGGTTCCGTCGGATTTGAACATATACAGACTGTCATCATAAAGGAGCCCACTGCTACATATTGCCCATCTTTACTGATCACTATTCTATTTATAGTTCCTTCTATCTTAAATTTCCATTTGAAATCACCTGTTCTGTTGAAAAAATAGATATATTTGTCCGTCGAACCAAATGCAACAAAACCATCTTCATCACTAATTGCCACAGCGGTTTCGTATCAATCATCGCAGAATCGACCTCTTTACTCCACAATAGATTTCCCGCATTGTCGAAGAGTAATGCACGACCTCCGCCCCCTGCAGCCATATAGTAACCATCGTAGTTAATATTTATCCATGCTATCTCATCTCCCAAAGTATTTGTCCATACAGGAGATACACTATTTTTACTACCTGGAACAAGGAAACAGCTTATGGAAAAAACAATAAGGAATAAAAGTAACAATGTACCTATACATTTTTTAACAAACATGTTTTACTTCCTTATCAATAAGATATTTTTTTTATTTGATTTTATAGATTTTCTTCGTCAATCTCCTGTTGTTGTTTAGCTTCACCATATATGTTCCGGGAGCAACCTTTCTGTTTCTGTTATCTCTTCCGTTCCATATATAACTGTTCCCGAGAATAGTAAACTCTTTTACCTCTCTTCCGTTTATAGAATAAATCTTGCCTATCATCCGATTAATTCCGCTCCCATCCACGGAAATCAAACAATTTCCTTTAAAAGGATTTGGCGAAACTTTAAATTCTCTAATATAACCGATTCTATTTCCATCTATACCGGAAGCATCTGTCGGGAATATTTCCAATGTATCAACTGATTTGGGAGAAACAGACGGAATTTCAATTGTCAAATTGCCGTGATTTGCTTCAACAATATGCCCCATACTAACACAATAAACGGTATCGGGATTCATTAATACATAAACACGCGTATTCTTAAACGTATCATTACTCTGATTCGTCATAATCACATGCGCAGTTAGAGAATCAGAAGAAATATCAGTATTAACATCAACTGAGGATAACAAGAGAGATGTTGCAAAATTTCTTATGCCATCGCCATCCGCATCCGTTGAGAAATTCAAAATGGAATCTCCCCGTACACGAATCAGCCTATAACCGCAATTCTCGTAATCAGTTTTCCCGCTTGTTGTTGTTTGAATAAATTTCGTGCCGGCAACCGGATAAATGTCTCCTGTATATCTATTTCCGTTTTCGTCAAAAAATTTATTTTTGTGAACATGCCCACATAAGACCATATCAACGGAATAGGCATCACACAGATTAATGAATTGATCTTTCCCATAGCGATTTTCGTTACTTTCATCATCTAAAAATGGACCATGCATAAATATAAACCCCGGGTGTGCTCCCTGATACTGGGTGAGTTTATCATTCACCCAACTTAACTGCTCATCTGTAAGTCCATAACAATTTGATGTGAAGCTCGGGAGATCATCTCCCCCTGAATCAAGAAGGATAAAATAGCTATTACCAAACTTAAAAGAATAATTTGCAAAAGGATTAACATATTTCAGGTAGTTATTCTCATCTGTAGGATAATAGATCCAATTATACCAATCGTGATTACCACTTATAACATAGACGGGCACTTCCAACCGTTTTAGAGAATCCATCGCCTCTTCGTACCATTCCGGATGATTCCCTTTTTCTGCCACATCCCCTGTTAATATTACAAAATCGGGGTTTATGAAATTCAGATCCCGAACGACTTCTCCCAAATATTTCGATGTGTTATCGGAATACCCTATATGAGGATCCGATATTTGTATAAATTTGTATGATGAGGGAAACGAGTCGATAAAATCTATGGCGTTGTATTGAGTGTCTCTATAAGCATTGTACCAGATTGCAAGAGAATAAACTCCCTTGGGGAGTCCAGAAATATCGGAATAAAACTTCCATACATTGGAATCAGTGTTTTCCACGGGAAAGAGATTCAGAACAACCGTATCTTTATCCGAAAATGCTGTCGTATAGAGTCCCGAAAATTCGTTCGTATCAATAGCTATGTTTATTTCTATCGTAGAAGAATCCGTAATAACAGGTTTTGCCTGTCTGGGAGAAACTATTTTCAGATCAAACGGATAAATAATAAAAGGAATAAACAATAAAAGATAAGTAACTCTCTTCATTAATACCTCCAAAAAAATAAAATCTTAATAATATATAGCAAAAAAAGGATTGTGATGCAAGTAAATACATACAGAAAATTTTTGCTCTCCTTAAACTGGTAAATATATCCGTACCTATCTACCGGATTCAGATACATCCGCTTGACAAAATCATACAATATGTTTAATATATTCACCTATGAAAGAGCTTGAAATTAACTCTATGAAAATAGAGGATGTTGCCATATTTGATTTTAATATTCCTTTTAACAAATGGAATATCGGTGTATTGAAAGATGATTGTTCCGTTATTATTCATTCGGAAATCCACAGGATAAAAAACAGATTTTTTATAAAAAGCGACATCGCCTTCACCTTGCAATTAGAATGTTCCCGCTGCTTAAAACATTTTGACAGAAATGTTTTGGAACATACAGATGTATACTTTGAAAACAAGAGGAATCTGAAATCATACGATGCAGATTACAAGGATATCGATTCTGCTATTTACGAATATACAGGCTCAACGATAGATTTGACCCAAATGGTGTACGATACAATAATCACATCAATTCCAATGAAACCTCTCTGCAGCCCGAATTGCAAGGGCATTAAACTGAAAGATAAGAATATAGATATTAAATTAGCATTATAAGGAGGAAAAAATGCCAGTACCAAAGAGAAGACATTCAAAAACAAGAGGAAGAAAGAGAAGAACAAATTGGAAACTCGCACAACCGGCAATAGCACTGTGCCCGAAATGTCACAATCCCATGATTCCTCATCATGTCTGTCCCACTTGCGGATATTATAATAAAAGGGAAGTTATAGTAACAGTTAAGAAAATGTAATGGAATATAAAATTGCTATTGATGCCGCAGGTGGCGATTTTGGTTACGACCCCAATATAACGGGGGTTAAATTAGCTCTATCGGAAAAGGATGATATAAGGTTGTTTTTGGTCGGGGATGAAATTACCATAAAGTCTGCTATAGGTGATTTTTCAAAAGATTTACTTACCAGGATTGAAATAGTTCATTCCTCTCAGTTCATAACTATGGACGAAGCCCCGACTGCAGTAAATGCAAAAACAGATTCATCCATAGTAAAAGGTATTACGCTTGTAAAAGAGGGAAATGCCGATTGCTTTCTAAGTGCTGGAAACTCCGGTGCCTGTATGGCAGCATCACTTTTAACCTTGGGCAGATTGAAAGGGATAAGGCGTCCTGCAATAGCCGCTATAATTCCGACACAATTCAAACCTGTTCTACTCCTCGATGCAGGAGCTAACTCCGAGATAAAGGCGGAAGACCTTGTTCAATTTGCAAAATTGGGAAGTATCTACTCAGGAGAGATTCTCGATACAAAAAATCCTTCCATAGGACTTTTAAATATGGGAAGTGAATCTAAAAAAGGGACAAGAACGGTTTTGGAAGCTTATAAAATGTTAGGTGAAAACAATTTAAATTTTATAGGTAATATTGAAGGTAACGATATACTTACAGGAAAGTGCGATGTTATTGTCACCGACGGATTTACCGGCAACATCGTTTTAAAAACTTTGGAGAGTTTTACCCCCTTCTTAAAAAATATCGTTAAGAATAGTACAGGTATCATTCATAAATACTTTACATATAAGCTTTTGAAAAAGGAAATGGCGAATTTTACCTATGAAACATACGGTGCAGCGCCTCTGCTTGGTGTAAACGGTATAAGTTTAATAGCCCACGGACGTTCTACGCCGGTGGCGATAAAAAATGCCATACTAACCGGGCGGAAGAACATTGAGAAAAACATTCTCAGCACAATGTTAAATAGTATAAATTAGTGAGGTGTTAAATGGTAAAAAGAATAAAAATCATCGGGACGGGATCCTATTTTCCGGACAAAATTTTAACTAATTTAGATCTTGAAAAAATGGTTGATACAAGTGATCAGTGGATAACCGAAAGAACTGGAATTAAAGAGAGAAGAATAGCGGACGATAATACAGCGGTTTCCGATTTAATGACTAATGCCGCAAAAAATGCTATAGAAATGGCAAATATTCCACTTGAAAAAATAGACGGCATTCTGGTAGCTACCGTTACACCCGATATGATGTTCCCTTCAACAGCATGCATTATCCAGAACAATCTGGGAATTAAACAGGGGTTCGCATTCGATTTAAGTGCAGGTTGCTCGGGATTTCTTTATGCACTGGAGATTGCTCATAATTTCATAGCTTCGGGAAAATATAAAAATCTTCTCGTAATCGGAGGAGAAACTTTATCAAAAATAACGAATTGGAATGATAGAAATACATGTGTTCTCTTTGGTGACGGAGCCGGAGCAGCAATTGTAACGGAAAGTACCGATGATTCCGGACTTCTTTCTTCCGTAATCGGAGCAAACGGAGAATACGGCAATCTTCTATATCAACCTGCAGGCGGATCGAGAATGCCCGCTTCAAAAGAAACTGTAGAAAAAAACCTTCATACAGTATTTATGAACGGAAGGGAAGTGTTCAACCACGCCGTAAGGACCATGGTTTCAGCCGCAAATGAAGCAATTGAAACAGCCGGTGTTGAAGGAGGCGATATCAATATTTTTATCCCCCATCAGGCAAATATCAGAATTATGCAATCAACGGCTAAGAGACTGCATATCCCCATAGAAAAAGTCTTCATCAATATAGATAAGTATGCAAATACATCGGCAGGCACATTGCCGATTGCCCTTGACCAAGCTGTGCGTGGTGGTAAAATAAAAAAAGGTGATTTGATTCTTCTTGATGTATTCGGAGCCGGGCTCACTTGGGGAGCAGCGGTAATGAGGTGGTAATGGGCGAGTTAGCAGTCATTTTTCCGGGACAAGGTGCTCAAAAAGTAGGGATGGGCAAAGATCTCTACGATAACAATGAAAAGGCAAGAACGTTTTTTAAAAAAGCGGATGAAATATTAGATTTCTCCGTCTCTGAACTTTCTTTTAACGGTCCCGACGATAAATTGAGGATTTCTTATAATACACAGCCGGCAATTTTCTTGAATTCCGCCGTTCTCTATACGCTGTCAGAAAGCAAATACGATTTCTCTTACACCGCCGGCCATAGTCTCGGTGAATATGCTGCTCTTTTCGCTTCCGGTGTAATTTCTTTCGAAGACGGGTTAAAGTTAGTGCGGGAAAGAGGAAGATTAATGTCAGAAAAATCGGAACACGGCGAAGGGACAATGGCAGCAATAATCGGACTATCCTTCAAAAACGTCAGCGAAATTCTCGAAAAGGCAAATAGAAAAGGAATTGTCATTGCGGCTAATTTCAACTCTCCGGAACAGATTGTAATCTCAGGTGAAAAGAAAGCAGTAAAATATGCTTGTGAGTTGGCGATTGATGCAAAAGCAAAGAGAGCTATCGAATTGAATGTCAGCAATGCGTTTCATTCCCCTCTTATGAAAAGTGCAAGTGAACGATTTGCCGATTATATGGAACAGTTCGAATTTAGAAATCCGAAAATTCCTTTTCTCGCCGCCGGGGATTTGAATGTTTACAAAAAAGGTGGAGAAATTAAACAATATATTAAAAATCAGATAATGCTTCCCGTGAAATGGGTTGATGCGGTGATGAAAATGAAAAATGAAGGAATTACGGGCGTAATTGAAATTGGTCCGGGACATACCCTTTGCAATCTTACAAAGCGAATAGATCGTAGCATTGAATTAAAAGCTATAAACAACTATAAATCTTTAAGCTAGTGAGGTAAATATGGACTTTAGCACTAAAAATGTTGTAGTAACCGGAGGAAGACAGGGAATTGGTAAAGCCATTGCAACTGCTTTTGCAAAAGCGGGAGCAAATATCGCAATAATAGAAAAAAGCGAAGATAAAAACAACAAATTAAAAGAGGAATTCTCATCGTATCCGGCTAAATTTATCTATATATCTCCTCTGGATGTCTCGGATTACAATGCGGTCATAGAATCCTTTTCCAGGATTGCGGAAGAACTCGGTTCTGTTGATATACTGGTAAATAATGCAGGTATTACCAGAGACAATCTTCTGATAAGAATGGAAGAAAAAAATTGGGATGATGTTATAAACACGAATTTAAAAGGGACTTTCAATTGTTGCAAGGCTGCAATTCCTGTAATGATGAAAAAAAGATACGGAAAAGTAATAAATATTGCTTCTGTGATCGGTGAAATCGGCAATGCGGGTCAGATCAACTATGCGGCATCAAAAGCGGGTATTATCGGTCTCACAAAATCATTAGCAAAGGAGGTGGCGAGAAGAAATATCACCGTGAATGCAATAGCTCCGGGGTTTATCGAAACCGATATGACTAAGGGACTTCCGGAGAGTGTTGTAGAAAGTTATCTAAAATCTATTCCTAAAAGAAAATTGGGAAAACCCGAAGATATTGCAAATGCCGTTTTATTTCTGGCATCTGAAGCGGCAAATTATATAACGGGTCAAGTAATAAATGTAGATGGCGGATTGGTAATGTAAAAAAGGAGTTGTTATGAACAGAGAAGAAATTTTTGCTAAACTGAAAGATTTGATGGTAGATAAACTCGGAGTCGACGAAAATGAAATTAAGGAAGATTCTCATATTGTTGATGACCTCGGAGCCGATTCATTGGATATCGTAGAATTTGCAATGGGCATTGAAGATGAGTTCGAAATCCCCAAAATTCCTCAGGATGATATTGACAAACTTACAACGGTAAATGCAATAATCGACTATATTCAAGAAAAAACAAAATAATGGGGTGTTTATGAATCACAGGGTCGTAATTACAGGAATTGGTGTTGTTTCCCCCATTGGTATTGGAAAAGGCCATTTTTGGAAATCGTTGAGAACCGGGCAAAGCGGTATCAAGAGAATTACAAAATTCCCCGTTGATGATTTTGCATGCAAAATTGCCGGAGAACTTCCCGACTTTAATGCGGAAAACTACGGTCTAAGCAGAAAGGAAACGCGTCGAATGGACAGTGCGGCTATTTATGCTGTAATTGCCGCAAAGGAAGCTATTGCCGATGCCAAACTCGGCAATACCAAATTCGACCCGTACAGAGTTGGTGTACTTGTAACTTCGGGTATAGGGGGAATAGAAACATTCGAGAAACAGCATAAGATACTTTTGGAAAAAGGACCCTCGAGAATAAGTCCTTTCTTTGTGCCGATGCTTATAATCAATACCATCAGCGGCGAAATATCCATAAGGCACGGATTTAAAGGTCCCAATTTTTCCGTGGTTTCTGCATGTGCATCTTCTACCCATGCAATAGGCGAAGCATTTGAAATTATCCGGAGAGATGATGCGGACATCATGGTTGCAGGCGGATCCGAAGCTGCCATCACGGAAATGGCCGTAGGCGGTTTTTCTTCGATGAGAGCACTTTCAACCAGAAACAACGAACCGGAAAAAGCATCGAGACCCTTCGACAAAGACCGTGATGGTTTTGTAATGGGCGAAGGTTCCGGTATTATAATTCTCGAAGAACTTGAACATGCTCTCCAAAGAGGGGCAAAGATCTATGCGGAATTAAAAGGATACGGAGCCACGGGAGATGCATATCACATCACCGCACCGTCGCCGGATGGTTCCGGAGCGGCGAAATCAATGGAATTTGCGATTAAAAAAGCCGGTTTAAAACCCGAGGACATTGATTATATTAATGCACACGGAACCTCCACACAATTGAACGACAAAGTGGAAACAATGGCAATCAAATCACTTTTTAAAGAGTATGCATACGAGATCCCCGTCAATTCGACTAAATCGATGACAGGACATCTTCTGGGAGCGACGGGAGCCGTAGAGGCTATTGCAACCGCTCTTCAAATTCAGAATGGTATTATACATCCCACGATAAATTATACGACAAAGGATCCCGAATGCGATCTCGATTATGTACCGAATCAAGCGAGAGAAAAGGTCATAAAAAATGCAATTTCCAATTCTCTCGGCTTCGGCGGACACAATGCAAGTATTCTTTTAAGTAAATATGAATGATTTAAACGAGTTGGAGAGTGTTTTAGGTATCGATTTTAAAGACACAAACATTCTCCGACTCGCTTTAACTCACAAGTCCCACTCATTCCCTAACAACGACCGTTTGGAATTTTTAGGTGACTCCATACTGAATTCCGTAGTAACAAATTACCTCTTCGATAAATTTAACGATGCTACATCCGGGGATATGTCCAGACTCAAAAGTTTTTTGGTTAGCGGTGAATATCTTGCCGAAATTGCTAAAAAGTTAAAATTGAACAATTATATTCTTCTCGGTAAAGGGGAAATACAATCCCAGGGAGATCTCAAACCATCTATTTTAAGCAGTGCACTGGAAGCGGTTATTGCTGCCATTTATATTTCAAACGGACTTAAGGATGCCAAAGATTTTATTTTAAGGCAATTCGATATTGATTCCGTTCCCTTTGATATTGATAGGAATTACAAGGGTAAATTGCAAAGTTATGTTCTTAAGCGATTTAATTCTTTACCGCTTTACAAAACATATACAAATGGAAACGGATACACTTCGGAAGTTATTGTTGAAAATAAAACGGCCGCTCTGGGTAAAGGAAACAGTAAAAAGATTGCCGAGAATGACGCGGCTTCTCATGCTTTAAAAGAACTAAATATTATTTAACTCCCAATCTTTTGGCAAGTTTTACAATCTTTTTATACGTTTCCGGTTTTATTGAATTTTTAAATCGCATTGCATTCTTAATGTACTTTATCGCACTATTTTCATTTCCTTCCGCTAATTCCACAAGAGCCATATGATAATAAACAAGACCGTATTCTTGCAAATTTAAGGAACTTTTATAGTAATCCATTGCCCTTTCGTATTTTCCCTTTTTGTATAAAACATATCCCTTACTATCAAGGGAATAGGGATTCTCCGGAGATATCTCAATTGCTTTGTCTATATAGTGTTCGGCTGTATCCAAATTGCAGGTATCACATACTTCCGCCATCGTATATCCCAAATTATTGTACAGATTACCGTTAGTCGAATCTTTTTTAATTAATTCTCTGTAAATTGCTATCGCTTTTCCCGTACTGTCTTTCGTTGCATACACATCCGCTAGTAGCACCGCATCGTATTCGTCATTAGGAAATCTCAAAAGATATAATTCCGCTTTATCATACTTCCCTTTTGCATATAACAACTGCCCTTTCAAATTGTAAATGTAATCAGTATCATTAAATGTGAAACGTTTAAGTGCTTTATTCAGATATACCCATGCGGAATCTGTCCTCGACAATTGAATATTCGCTAAAACGACCTTGTAGTATCCGTCCTTGAAATTAGGGTAGCGTTTCACCGATTGTTTGTACCATATTTCCGACCGATTAAAATCCTTATAAAGAGTGTACAAATTACCGAGGAAATAACATGAAAGATATTCAGTGGAATCCAATCCCTGAGAAGTGAAATAATAGGCAAAAGCGTATTGTATGTTATCCTCTTTCTCCGATATCCTTCCCATATATCTCCAGTATCGTGCATTATTTGGATTTATATAGAGGAGGGTGTCTAATATTCCCTTCAGCTTATTGAATTCGCCTATCTGGTAATAGAGATCCGCAAGTTTATCCTTCACATAAATATTACCGGGAAGTCGCTCATATAAACTAATCGCTTTTTTTAAATCCCCCTCCGATTCATAAACCATGGCTTTCCCCGTAATTACATAGTTTGTAAAAGTATCCCCCAATGTTTTCAAAGAATCGAAATAGGATAAACTACTGTCATAATCCCTTAGTGTGTTAAACAAAACCGCTTTGTTTTTATAGTAAATATACTCAGGCAACAAATCCCTGTTGTCATTCAGAATTTTTAACGATTTATCGTATTTTTTATTGTTAAACATCTCGTTTATGTAAACTTTCATGAAATTGTTATCCCGCTCACCCAAATCATACAATTTGTCGTATATCTCAGGAAGAGAATCGTTCTCGCCGGTATCATAGAAATAAACAGCTTTTATCTTCAATATTGTCGAATCGATCTCAAAGTTCTTTTCATACTCCCTTATCCAGCGATTCGCCCTTTTAAAACGATTATATGACATTTCATCTCTTATTAACGCACTTAATATTTCGGGATTCTTCGAGAGTTTGTAAGCCTTTATATAGAGCTTTTCGGCTCTTTCGATTTTACCTTCCTGGGCAAGATATTGAGCTTTCGTGTAATTGAGAATAGCTTTTTCGTTACTATTACCGAATACAACTACTGAAACATAAAAAAAGAGGAGGGTAAATAAAACCCTCCTCACTATAAAATCTACTCTTTTACTACCCATAATTTAACGGTACCGACAACTTCGGGATGAATTTTTATTTTCACATCGTAAACACCGAGTTTTTTAATGGGTTCGTCAAGCACTATTTTCTTTTTATCAATGTCATATTCCTCTTTTTTCAAAAGCTCCTCTATATCAGCAGTTGTCACGGAACCGTACAATTTGTCCTCTTCTCCCGCCTTTACGGTAACGGTTAAGGAGAGTTTTGACAACGCTTCTTTCAGTGACTCGGCATCATCTTTGAGTTTCATAAGTTTTTTCTTCGCCGAAGATACGATGTGCTGTACCTTTTTGAGGTTACTCTCACTGGCTATAATGGCGTAACCTTTCGGTAACAGATAGTTGCGTGCATAGCCATCCTTTACCTTGACCACATCCCCTATCTTCCCGAGTTTTTCCATCTGTTTTAATAAAATAATTTCCATAACACCTCTCCCTTATTTGTATATGTCAACCACAAATGGAATCAATGCCATTTCTCTTGCTCTTTTGATCTCTTTCGAGAGTTTTCTCTGATGTTTTAGACAAACTTTTGTGACTCTTCTCGGGAGCATCTTCCCTGTATCACTTATAAACTGTTTGAGCGAATCAACGTTTTTGTAGTCTATTTCAAGATTTTTATCATTACAGAATCTGCATTTGGTTTGTTTTCGTGCCATATTGCCTCCTTCTAAAACGGAAGATCATCAAGCTCTTCACTGTCTTTTATCTTTTTTTGGGGTTCGTTCTCAGGAACCTCTTCGTCCTTTTCAATCACCGCATCTGCGTATTCAACACTCTTTTCAAGTATTTGAATTTTGCTTCCAATGATTTTGTATGCCTTTCTCTGCTGGTTATCCGAAGTTGTCCAGGTTTCTTCCTGAAATCTGCCCTCAACGAACACCGGTGTACCTTTATGCAATTTTTCTTTCACCCTGTCACCGAGATTGCCGTATAATGTAACACGAACAAATGTTGTCAATTTCTTCCATTCGTTAGTCGCACCATCCTTATAAGCATGATTATTGGCTATATCAAAATTGACAACAACTTGATTGGACTTCGTGAACCTAACATCCGGATCCCTCGTAAGTCTACCAGTGATGATTATCTTATTGATGTTGGGCATTTTTAATTCAGCCATAAATACACCTACTTTTTCCTGATGACATTAAATCTGACCATGCCGTCTTTGATCTTCCATTCTTCTTTAAGTTTGGAGATAACCTCTGGTTTTGACTCATACTCAAATAAAACATAGAACCCGTTATTATGCTTTTTGATGGGGTAAGCCAATCTTTTAAGTCCCCAGCGGTTAACCTCTTTAACTTTACCTGACTCTTCCATTGATTTTTGTATAAAATCAATGAGATTGTCAATGGCAGTTTCATCAAGTTCAGGATTTAGTATAAAGAGACTTTCGTAATTGTGCAAAATGCACCTCCTATTAGTGTGTTAACTTTACATTGTACCTGTTCATTGCAGAAACGATTCCCCTGTTTACCCATTCCAAAACGGCTTTGGCAGCATCATTTACAATTCCGTTCAACTCCGCTTTTTCATCGTCCCCGAATTTCTCCAAAACATAATCCTTTGCCTCGGAGTCCTCGGGACAACCGATGCCTACCCTCAACCTCGGGAATCTGTCGTTCTCGAGAGAATAAATAATCGATTCCAGTCCTTTGTGTCCTCCGGAACTTCCCCTTTCCCTTATTCTTATCTGTCCAAACGGGAGATTCAAATCGTCGCAGATTACCATCATCTTAGTTTCGTCGATATTATATAAGTCGATTAACTCAGCTACGGCTCTGCCGATCAAATTCATATAGGTAGTCGGCTTTGCCACTATCAAATGGTGTTTTTCAACATCACACTCAAAGTATGAATATTCTCCTTTCCCCGCAGCAAAACGCTTTTTTAATAGTTCCGCAAGGCGATCCGCCACCACGAAGCCTATGTTATGCCTTGTGTGACGATACGTATCTCCGGGATTACCCAAACCGATTACCAGCCGTTTCATTTATTCCGATTTTTCCTCTTCTTTCTTTTCATTTATAACTTCAGGTTCCTGAACCTCTCCTTCTTCGACCTCTTCTTCCGGCACCTCTTCAACTTGTACGTGAGGTATGACGACCTCGGCGACAACGTTATCAAGATTATGGAGAACCTTGGCATCTCCGACTTCAAGATCCTTTACGTAAATTTTATCACCCACTTTCATGTCGGTAATATCGCAAACGATCTTTCCGGGCATATTCATCGGTGTAGTTTCGATATCTATGTCATAAATAATCTGCCCCAACAATCCGCCTTCTTTAATACCGACGGCAGTACCTTCAAGCACGATGGGAACGGTGACCTTAACGGTTTCTCCTTTATGGACAATTCTGAAATCAATATGGGTGGGTACACCGTGCAACGGGTGTATTTGTATGTCCTGAATAATCCCCATTTTGCTTTTCCCTTCGACGTCGAGATTTATAACGGTACTCTCCGAAGGTATTTTTCTCAACAAATCAAGAAGTGTCTTATTGTCTACCTTTATGGGAATCGTCTCTTCACCGGAACCGTATATAATACCCGGGATTATTCCTTCCCTTCTCAATTTTTTCGCCTCTTCCTTCCCCATTCTCTTTCTTATATTTACCTTGATGCCAAATTCGTTCATATAAGCCTCCTATATTCTAATAAAATAATGTACTCAATGATTTTTCTTCATGAATAATGTTAATTGCTTTACTCAATAAACTCGCCAACGATAAAACCACCATTTTGTCAAGTCTTTTATTCTCTACTATCGGTATCGTATTTGTCGTAACAAACTGGTCTATTTCAGCATTTGCTATCCTCTCTATGGCATTACCGGACAATAAACTGTGGGTACAGCAAACCGTTATCGATTCCACATTTTTTTTCCTCAGTGCCTTTGCCGCCCCCACTAATGTTCCCGCGGTATCAACGATATCATCGATAATGATACAGTTCTTACCCTTTACATTACCTACGATATTCATAACCTCAGCTTGATTCGGTCTCGGCCTCCTCTTATCAATAATTGCAATGGGTATGTCACCCAAACGCCTTGCGAAATGTCGTGCCCTTTTAACGCTTCCGGCGTCGGGAGAAACCACTATAACGTTTTTTATATTCTTGCTTTTTATGTACTCCACAAGAACCGGTTCCGCATACAGATGATCAACGGGGATATCAAAAAAGCCCTGCATCGTTTCAGAATGCAGATCCACCGTTAAAATCCTGTTTGCCCCCGCGGTGGTCAGCAAATTGGCTACTAACTTAGCCGAAATCGGTACACGAGGTTCATCCTTTTTATCCTGACGTGCATATCCGTAATACGGGATAACAGCGGTAATCCTTTTCGCCGATGCTCTTTTCACCGCATCAATAAAAATCAACAGCTCCATAAGATTATCCGAAGGCGGAAATGTGGGTTGAATGATAAACACATCCGCTCCCCTTACATTCTCATTGACTTTCACCCATATTTCTCCATCGGAAAACCTTGTAACAATCGCTGATCCGAGTGGCCTTTCCATATGTTCCGCTATTTCCCTCGCAAGCGGAAGATTCGAGTTACCGGCAAAAATTTTTAATTTTTTATACATAACCTTTCCTTTATAAAAAACATACTACTGGGGCGGTAGGATTCGAACCTACGATTGCGGGCTCCAAAAACCCGTGGCTTGCCGCTTGCCTACGCCCCAATTTTAGAACCTGATTATATAAAATTAATCCGCCGATGTCAATATAATAACGGAATTTATCTCCCGTATTTAATCCCAATATTTTTGCATTGCAATTCCCCCTATAACCAACAGAATCCCTATAACCGTAGTGAAATAGATATGCTCCTTTATAACCAGTGCAATTATCAAAAGGGAGAGAAACGGTGTGAAGTACATAAAATTGCTTACTTTAGCCGTTGTTTCGGATAATTTAAGTGCATATAACCACACGACAAAAGTAACCCCCATTTCAAAAAGCCCCACATACACGTTAACAATCAAAGCTTTGCCTGTTATCAGTACGAAATTTTTCGTTATGAGATTTAATACCAATATTAAAATAAATCCTGACAAAAACGATAAAAATAATTTTACAATTTCATCCCGTTTATCCTTTAAATTCATTATCCAAAATCCCGCCCATATCACTGAACTAAACATTGCAAGGGTATCTCCAAGCGGGTTATTAAAGCGCAGCGATGAGATATCTCCCTTTGTTGCAATAATAATCACTCCGATAAAACTAAGAGTAATTGCCAAAATTTTCTTAATGCCTATCTTCTGTTTTAAAAACAGAGCCGAAAATATCACAAGCATTACGGGCCATGAATAATTGATACTCATGGCTTCCTGTGCCGGAAGTAAAGAATAGGATTTAAATAGAACCATGTAATATAAAAATGGATTAACAAGCCCCATCAAAACCGAGTAACTCAACTCTTTTGATGTAGAACTTTTGAGTAAAACAAACTTCTTTTGCAAAAGAAGGACAAAAAAAGTCACAAGCGTTGCCGTAAAAGAGGCATATAAAAGAAGTTGGAGGTAGTTTACATATCTCAGGGCTATTTTAAAAGCCGAGGCAACTGTTGACCACATAATAACACTTAACAAAGCGAAAACATACGCTTTATTCTGCCTTTTCATAACAAACGATTATATTTTATTTGCATGAAAATTTCAAGGCTTTGTTGTTGACGATTATTATAAATATGCTATATTTTGATATGGATATCGAAAAATACTATTTACATGACAATCTCAATTATAACTACTTTGAATCTCTTTCCCCTTCCCA
>JAACEC010000081.1 GCA_011682715.1 Pseudomonadota bacterium | reverse complement strand
GATGTTTATTTTGAATCCAACAGTGTAGGCTTTAAAGTAAACGGTGATTTTATTTCCACTAAGATAATTTCGGGAGAATTTCCGGATTATAAAGAGGTTATTCCCAAAGATAACAATAAGATTGTTCTGGTGGACAGAGACGAATTTTTATATGCACTTAAACGTATTTCACTGTTTTCAAATCCGGTAAACCATGAGGTGAAATTTATATTTTCGGATAATTTGATAAACCTTCAGGCGAGTGCAGCGAACATAGGAAGTGGAGAAGAGAAACTGGATGCCGAATATAATGGAGAGCAATTAACCATTGGTTTTAACGCCAACGATTTTGGTGAAATTATAAAGAGAATTCCGTCAGAAAGGCTTTTGTTAAAACTGAATAATGAACTCAGTGCAACACTTATTCTTCCGGAGGAAGATAATAAGGAGTTTGATATATTTTATATAATGATGCCACTAAGATTGGAGTAATAACTCCGATTTAAGAGGTATATCGGTTTTTTGTTTTAAAAGGGTAGTTGTAACACCACTACCCTTTTTTCTTTCCCAGTTAATATTGGTCTCTGTTAAACCGCAAGAAGGACTCCCCTCTTTCAGTATTATTTCGTCCGGTTTTATCATGGAAATAATAAGTAGCGTTTCTCTTGCTCCCCTTTTAAAATTTTCAGTTACATCTTCGCCATTATCGTTGACAACATTTCCTTCTTTAGTAATAGTTGCTTTTATACGCGGTGTTGATAGCCCTCCCAGTTGTTCCGGGCAAAATGGTATTATTACCGCATCCTTGCAATATTCGATTACATTAGTATTACGTTTGTTTTTTCCGTCATAACGGCACTTTATACCGAGAAGACAGGCACTTACCATTATTTTCTTTTTAGAATTCAATTCCTTTCCTTGCATCAATTCCTTTTTCGTAGTAATGTTTTATCTCTTTCATCTCCGTTACGAGATCGCATCTTTCAATTAACTCCTTCGTAGCCCCCCTTCCCGTTAAAATTAATTCCGTTGTTGGATTCCTATTGTCTATTAAATTGTAAATATCTTCGTATTTTATGAGTTTAAAATAGGCGGCAACGACAATTTCATCAAGAATTAAAATGTCCGTTTCTCTTTTTATGTATTTTCTTGCAATGTCCAGCCCTTTTTGTGCTTCTTGTATATCGATTTCAGACGGATTTTCGATATCCACGAAATTTTCCGTTCCTGTTTGATAAAGCTCTATATTATTCAGTTTTTTTATGGCACGCACTTCACCGTAATCCCATTTTTTCATAAATTGAACGATAACTATTCTCTTATTCCAACCTGTTGCTCTAAGAGCGAGCCCCAGTGCCGCAGTTGTTTTACCCTTTCCATTTCCGGTATATAGTTGTGTAAAACCCATAAAATTCTCCATTGACACAATTATAATATAATGTATACTAAAGTCAATAGTTATTATCATGATTGGGAATATTGTTTTTTACCTTACCTCATACACAGTTATACTCTTATCGTTACTCGTGTTTTTTAAGAGTATATTGTATCTGTTTGATACGAAAAGTGTTAAAGTCAACGGGTTTATAAGTATTGTTTTGAATCTTATATCGCTTTTCACAGTCATATCGGTTTTGACGTTCGATATCAGGGATTTAAAGACACTTCTTACGCTGACACCCCATAATGCAGGTGGTATACTCGGCGTAATTTTCGGAAAGTATCTATTGCTCGCTTTCGGAATCGAGTCTTTTTTCATTCCTTTGTTGCTTATCCTTGTATCTTATGCTCTCGTAAAAACAAATTTTAAACAGCGTTTTATATGGCTTTTAATAGATCTGTACCTGTTTTTCCTTCTACTGTTCCCGTTCACTAATATGAAGGTTAACAGTAAATTATTTACACTATCAAAAAGCGGGGATTTTCGTATAAGTGGTTTAATCGGTAAAAACGTCATGGAATTTTTTAAGGGATATACGGGAATGCTGGGAATAATACTCGTTCTTGTGGTTCTTTTTATCGTTGCGGTATATTTAATACACCCCTTCTTGGTTTACAGGAAGAAAACCAAAAAAGAAACAAAGATATCAACACCTAAGCCGGTCGAAAAAAGAAAAGCGGAAGTCGAAAAAGAAGAGAAGAAGGAAAAACCGAAAGAGAGCGAAGAAAAAAGGAAAGAAATAAAAATAAAACTGCATAAACCGATTGAAGAAGCGGCTTATGAAGATATATACAAAGATGAATTTAAGAAGCAATTCCTCTCTGTTTTAGAGGTAAAGAATAGAAAAAACGTAAATGTGGATCCGTCGGAGTTGGAACGAAAAGCAGAAACCCTGGTCGATAAACTTAAGGAATTCGGGGTTAACGGTTATGTAAACAATATAAGTACCGGTCCGGTAATAACGATGTTTGAATTTGTACCTGCGAAGGGGGTAAAGGTAAGCAAAGTTGCAAATCTGAATGAAGACCTCTCCCTTGCCCTTAAAGCTGAAAAGATAAGAATGATTGTTCCTCTGCCCGGGAAATCCGCAATTGGTATCGAGGTTCCCAATGCGGAAAGGGAGAACGTTTATCTGTTTGATGTTATTACGTCGAACAAATTTGTCGAATCGAAAGAGAAGCTTGTAACGGCATTAGGAAAAGACGCGTCCGGTTATCCGTATGTGGCGAACATAGCGAATATGCCTCATCTTTTAATTGCCGGAACAACAGGCTCGGGGAAAAGTGTTTGCGTAAATTCCATAGTGGCTAGTCTCCTTTTCAGGAACACACCGGAGGATGTACGATTTATAATGGTAGATCCGAAGAGACTGGAGCTTCCCGTCTATAACGGTATACCGCATCTCGTAAGGCCCGTTATAACCGAGGCAAAAGAGGCGGTGAACGTATTGAAGCGTATTGTGGATTGGATGGAGTTTAGATATAAACAGTTTGCCAAGATGGGAGTCAGAGACATAGACGGATACAATGCAAAAGCAAAAGTAAAAAAACCATATATCGTAATTATAATAGATGAGTTGGCAGATTTGATGATGACGGCTCCTGCGGAACTGGAACAAAACCTGACGAGGCTTGCACAAATGTCCCGAGCTGTGGGGATTCATATGGTTTTGGCAACACAGAGGCCTTCTGTTGATGTAATTACAGGACTAATAAAGGCTAATTTCCCGGCAAGGATAGCATTTCAGGTGGCATCGAAGACGGATTCGAGAACCATTCTCGATATGAACGGAGCCGAAAAATTGCTCGGAAGAGGTGATATGTTGTTCCTACCCCCAGGAAAGGGGAAACCTACGAGATTACACGGAGCATTTATCACAACGGAACAGGCGAAAAAATTGGCATCAATGTGGGCGGGTATTCACATCGACAAGAGACTCGATGGGAAAGTAGAGAACCAAAAGCAGTTTACGGAGGATTTGATAGAGCGGGATATAGTATCCGTTATAGCAAATAGAGACGGTATTCCCGGGGCAAAGGAAAGAATAGATAATTTCGCCGCTATCGAGAGTGAAAAGATAGGCATTAGTCACGAGGAAATAGTTGATGTTTTGAATGAACTCGGGCGGCATTACTATCCGTATCTTGAGGAAAATGACAGCGAAAGGGATATAAACGATGTGTCAACTACCTATATCGAAGAGAACTACGATTTGGACGAACTATTTGACAGAGCAAAAGATATTGTTATTCGCCATCAGGTTGCATCCGTTTCTCTTTTGCAGAGACAGTTAAAAATAGGATATGCAAGAGCGGGAAGAATTATCGATCAACTGGAGAAGGCAGGTATTGTCGGTCCCTATGTGGGGAGCAAATCAAGGGAAGTTTTAAAGGGACGGGAAGATTAACCCGTTAAAATTGGTTTGACAAAAGATGTTTTAAAAATTAAAATGTAATTATGAAAAACAGTCTGGAATTAAGCGATTTTAAAAAGATATTTGATAACGCAGATATGGGAGCATACATATACACGAAAGACGAAGGTGTAATATATGTAAATAAATCGCTTTTATCCTTTCTAAATTTTAAGCACCAAGATTTTATCGGGTTTAATTTCATCCGTTACATTGATGAAACAGAAAAGGCAGAGGTTATAAAATACGCGAATCTTGCCTTTGCCGGGGAGATGGATGATATTCCATATCCCGTTGAGATAAAAATACGTAAAGGAGAAAGTGGGGGCAAAATACGATTTTATCCGGAAGTTATGATAATAGGTAACAATAAATACATAGTGGGGTTTGCCGTCAATATTACAGGAGAGGAAAAAATAAAGAAAAAGGATAAAATGCTCGGTTTAAATGATGATATGTTAAATTTGCTTGAGAAATTCAACAACATGCTTACGGGAATATTAGGTTATGCTTCCCTTTTGAAACTAAAAGAACGGAGGAAAGAGGACAGTGAAATTATAAAAAAGATATACGATACGACTATTAAGGCATCAAAGATAATCGGTTCTATTGTTCCTCCCCAGGATGTGTTGTCCGAAGAAGAAAATCGTTTCCTTATAGCGGATGAAGACAGTATCTCCGTTGCTATTTTGAGGGAAATATTAGAAAAACAGAAATATTCTATAATTGTTTTGAGCGGAAAGGAGATTATTCCTGAAACAATAAAATATTTAGACACTATTAGAGGGGTTTTTGTCGATATTTATATTCCGGGAGTAAATACGTTCGGTTATATTTCGGATATATTAAACAAAAAGAGTGATTTAAATGTTGTTCTCATGGCACATGAAAGAGAACTTAGGGAAGTACAGGATATTCTCGATGTTCATGATGTTTATTTCCTCCAAAAACCGATTGTTGAAGATAATGTGTTTAACCTTATAAAACTAATGGAAAGGAGTTGAGTATGAAAAAACTATTGATTTTCGTAATTGTCGTCATGGCGTTTGCGGTAATGGCAAATGCTAAAATGCTTGCTGTGGGTGGAAGTTTCGGTATGAGTAATATGTCCAACGATCAGTTCTCATCCGATAGGGGAAATGTCAAATATGCCGGATTCTTAATGCTTAGACCCCCTGTTTT
>JAACEC010000080.1 GCA_011682715.1 Pseudomonadota bacterium | reverse complement strand
GGAGCGGGGCTGTCTGACGACAGTGAAGACAGGTACCCTTTGGGTAATATGCCCTCATTCTCCCATATCTTGTTCTCCAGAATCTGATCCTTTATGGAATTTTCAAACCGTAGGTAATAATCGGCAATATCTATAATTGCTTCCATTGGTGTAAGTCCAACAAGTTCACTGCCAGATATAAGAACACCGTATCTTTCGGCTTCCCTCTTTATAAATTCAAACGCATGGAACAGACTCGTTTTTTGATAATTTGTCATATTCATGGATACCTGAACTATTCCGCGTTCTTTAATTGCAAATCCCATCGCCTTTATGAACCTAAAACCCCCGTTTTTAAGCCTGATGGATTTTGCTATCTTTTTGGCGATGGAAAGATCATCTGTTCTTAGATTTACATTAAATGCTATTAAGTAATATCTCGCCCCGACAACCGTTGCTCCCGCCGTAGGATGAATCCTTGCCTCTCCGAAATCGGGTTTTCTTTCAGTATCCTCCTCAATTGCCGTTTTGAGCCCCTCAAATTGTCCCTTTCTAATATTTGCAAGATTCTTTCTCCTCGGTCTTGTTGCGGCTTCTTCATATAAATAAACGGGAATCGACAACTCATCGGCAATCTTTTTCCCAAGTTTGTTTGCAAGTTCAACGCATTCTTCCATATTTATATTTTTCACTGGGATAAACGGGACAACGTCAGTAGCACCTATACGTGGATGCTCTCCGGTATGTTTATTCAAATCGATAAGTTCCGCAGCTTTCTTTACACCCGCAAATGCGGCGTTTACACATTCTTCGGGTTCCCCCACAAACGTAATTACCGATCTGTTATGATCGGCATCCATTTCTCTGTCTATCAATTTTACATTACCTCCGGCAAGAATCGAATTGATTATGGCATCAACTACCTCTTTTCTTCTTCCCTCGCTGAAATTAGGTACACATTCGACAATTTTATTCATATCTGTCTCCTTCGTATACGATTTTCCCGTATTTTATTACGTATTTGACATGCATATCTCCGAACCAATACGGTATCTCATAAATATCATTAGCATCAAGTAATAATATGTCTGCATCTTTTCCCTGTTCCAAAGTGCCCTTGTCCGAATGTCTATCTACTACATAAGCACTATTTACGGTAACAGCCGAAATTGCTTCTTCGGGCGTCAATTTGTAAAGCATAACGCCCAGTGAGATTATTATGGGGAGGGAGTAAATAGGACAACTACCCGGATTGAAGTCAGAAGCCAAAGCGATTATCATGCCCTTATCTATCATTTTTCTTACGGGCGGAACATGTTTTCCCCCCATTTGAAAAGCCGTTCCAGGCAGTAAAACAGCGGCAACATTGCCCTCTATCATTGCTTTTATCCCCTCATCGCTTATTCTGAGGAGATGGTCGGCACTTCTCGCTCCTACTTCTCCGGCAAGAATCGAACCGCCGCTTTCGGCAAGTTCATCCGCATGAATTCTCAGCTTAAAGCCGAGAGTTTTGGCTTTTGATAAAATTTCCCTCGATTCTTCTACCGTAAAAGCCCCCTCTTCGCAGAATACATCTACAAATTCTGCGAGCTCTTTTCCCTTTATTTCATCGAGCATATCCAAAACCAATTTTACATATTCGTCCCGTTTTTCCTTATATTCCTTAGGAATCGCATGAGCACCAAGATATGTGCTCACTATATCGAATCGATTCGATTTGTTTAGCTCTTTCGCCGTCTCTAACATCATAATTTCCGTATCATGATCGAGACCGTATCCGGATTTCACCTCAACGGTTGTGGTTCCGGAAGCAAGCATCCTGTTAAGCTTTACTTCGGTTGTTTTAATCATCTCTTCTTTGCTTAACATTCTCGTTTTGCTTACGGTGTCGATAATGCCCCCATCGGATTTGAGTATAGATAGATACGATTCTCCCAACTGTCTTCTGTACCATTCATTTGCCCTGTTTCCGCCGAAAATAGCATGCGTGTGGGGATCGACAAATCCGGGTAAAGCTATCAAACCTGAGGCATCTATAACTTTTTCCGTACTAAAATTCATGTCTTTACCCATTTCAATGATTTTTCCGTTTTTTATTGCAACGGATAATCCGTCGACCGGGGACAGATTTTTCAGTTCGTCACCTATTCGGGGAATATTGCCGTTTTTTAGTGTATAGGCTGTTTTTATATTCTTTATAATTAAATCATATTTCATTTACCCATCTCCAATCCGCCATATTTATAACATAAACTAATGTCTCTGTAAATAGAATATTTTAATAAAAAAGCGGTGGGATAACCACCGCTCTCTGTAAAATCGAACCTTCTATTTTTCTCTTGTTATGCCAAGCATCGGCATCCAGATTCCCTTTTTCTTAGCAGTCCGAATAGCAATATCGTAGCCTGCATCTGCATGTCTTACAACACCTGAACCGGGATCATTGTTTAATACCCTTCTAATTTTATCTCTTGCCATATCACTTCCGTCTGCAACCACAACAAGTCCTGCATGTATTGAATAACCAATACCTACTCCACCACCGTGGTGAACTGAAACCCATGTTGCTCCCGAAGCTGTGCTCAAAAGAGCATTGAGAATCGGCCAATCCGCAATGGCATCGGAGCCGTCCTTCATGGCTTCGGTCTCTCTGTACGGTGAAGCTACGGAACCGGCATCATGATGATCTCTCCCTATAACAATGGGAGCCTTTAGTCTACCCGACCTTACCATATCATTCATAATCTCTCCCATTCTCGCTCTATCACCATAGTTTAGCCAACAAATTCTCGAAGGCAATCCCTGAAACTCCACACGTTCCCTTGCTATTTTTATCCAGTTTACAAGATGTTTGTTATCGGGGAACGCTTCGATAATTGCCTCATCGGTTTTATAAATGTCTTCGGGGTCTCCGGAAAGAGCAGCCCACCTGAACGGTCCGCTTCCTTCGGAGAAGAGATCTCTTATGTATTCGGGAACGTATCCCATGATATCAAAAGCATTGTCAACACCGGCTTCTTGAGCTCTCGCTCTAATGTTGTTACCGTAATCGAAGACCTTCGCTCCGCGTTTTTTTATTTCGAGCATTGCTCTTACTTCGATAGCTATACTTTCTATGGCTAACCGGTAATATTTCTTCGGATCGGTTTTTCTCAACTCCGCCGCCGCTTCAAGTGTGTAACCTTTCGGTATATAACCGTTAACCGGGTCATGAGCCGCTGTCTGCTCGGTAACCACATCGGGAATAATATTCCTCTTCACGAACTCCGGGTAAACATCCGCTGCATTCGCGAGCAAACCTATGGAAATCGCTTTCCCTTCACGGAGAGCTTCATCTTTCATCTTCAACGCTTCATCGAGATTATAGGCTATTTTATCGCAATACTTGTCCTTTACTCGCCTGTCGATATGACTCTTGTCGACCTCAACAATAATCGCTACGCCGCCGTTCATCGTTATGGCAAGAGGCTGAGCTCCTCCCATCTCACCGAGTCCTGCCGACAGAACCCACTTGCCGTTCAGTGTTCCGTCGAACTCCTTCCTGGCAAGTGATCCCAAGGTTTCATACGTACCCTGTAAAATACCCTGAGTTCCTATATAGATCCACGAACCGGCTGTCATCTGTCCGTAAACGGTAAGTCCCATCGCCTCGAGTTTCGTAAATTCCTCGAATGTTGCCCATTTCGGGACAATCAAACTATTTGTAATCAAAACCCTCGGCGCCCACCTGTGGGTTTTGAAAACGGCAACCGGTTTCCCCGATTGCATAAGAAGTGTTTCATCATCATTCATTCTCTTCAAAGTTTCCACAATGACATCATACGCTTCCCAACTTCTTGCTGCTCTACCCGTTCCTCCGTAAACAATAAGGTGTTCGGGATCTTTTGCAACTTCCGGATCGAGATTGTTCATCAACATTCTCATGGGAGCTTCCGTTTCCCACGACTTGCATGTCAACTTATTTCCCCTGATTGCCCTAACGGGTTTATATTCTCTCATCAGAACCTCCTTATATATCAAGTACCCCTATTTCTGGACGTATCGTTTCAATTAGTTCTTTACTGTCTATAAGTTCCTTCATGGCCTTTATATCCTTGTGAATTTCTCTGTCCTTATCCATGTACGCAACTTTTTCCCTCATCTTGCGATAGATTAGCAAAAGTGGTTTCGGCAAGTCCTGAACCTTTTGAAAATCCAGTGCCTGTGCCGCACAAATTGCTTCGATTGCAAGAACATTGATGGCATTTTCCACAACTTCATATGCCTTTCTTGCCGCAATTGTTCCCATAGAGACATGATCTTCCTGGTCATCCGAGGTGGGTATGGAATCCACACTGGCAGGATGTGCCAAAATCTTATTTTCGGAAACAAGACTTGCGGCTGCAACCTGTGCAATCATGAATCCTGAATTCAATCCTTCAGTAGCCGCAAGGAACGGAGGTAATCCTGTAAAAGAATGATCCATGAATTTGGCTATTCTTCTCTCGGAAATATCTGCAATTTCAGCAATCGCTATGGCAAGCATATCCATGACAAATGCAACGGGCTCACCGTGAAAGTTCCCGCCAGAAATAACATCATCTGTATCCGGGAACAAAAGAGGATTATCTGTTACGGAATTTACCTCTATGGAAAGAGTGCTTGCAACGTAGCTCAAGGCATCTTTACTGGCACCATGAACTTGCGGAATACAACGCAGAGAATAAGGATCCTGAACTCTGTTTTCCTTTTTTGCTTTCTCCCATATTTTACTGTCTTTTATAAGCAAATTAAAGTTTTTTACCGTTTTCAAAGCACCCGGATGCGGTCTCAGTTTTGCTACCCGCTCATCAAATGCATAGTGTATCCCTTTAACTGCTTCCAGACTCAACGCTCCTATGATATCGGCATGTCTCAACAGATTCTCAGCCTTCAAATACGCCGCAACTCCTATTGATGTCATCATCTGTGTTCCGTTTATCAATGCCAACCCCTCTTTCGCTTTCAATTTTATCGGGGTTAAACCTGCATCTTTAAGCGCTTCGGCTGCCGTTACGACTTTACTTTTATAGTAAACATTGCCCCTTCCGAGCAAAGCAAGCGTAACATGAGC
>JAACEC010000188.1 GCA_011682715.1 Pseudomonadota bacterium | reverse complement strand
GCTCCATAAAGTATGATTTGCGGATTCGATTTTTTTATTATCTCAAGCATACCTCTCGTGTGTGGTATTGTTCTATACGGCGTAAATCTATCACCTTCAACAGAAAATACTTTATCAACTCCGTATGCAAACAGTTCGTTTAAAAATCTATCGTTATCTTTGCCTATAAGTGCCGCATGCAATTCCGTATCGAGTTTTTCTTTCAATTCGTTCCCTTTCGAAAGCAATTCCAGTGAAACACTTCTTATTTTATCGTTATCCGTTTCAATATAAACCAAAACACTTTTCATAAACTACTCCACAAGGTGATTTTTCATTAAATCATTAAATAGTTCTTTGATACCGTTCTCGTCGGCGTTGTATTTTTTTGTATCCTTTTTCGCTATTACAACAGATTCTATCTTTTTTACCTTTGTGGGAGAACCGCTAAGTCCGACATATTTCTCATCTAATCCTATATCATCAAGTGTTAACATATCTATCTTTATTTTACTGTCCGGTGTGATATCCGCCTTTTTATATTTCATCATCATCTTTACATTTTCCGGTCTCGGTATATTGGCTTCTTTCGTAACAGTTAAAAGAACAGGTAGAGTGGATTTTACCTTTTCGACACCGTTTTCTAACTCTCTGTCGCAAACCAATTCTTTATCGTCTGCTTTTTCTACAGAAAGCGCATATGTGATTTGTGGAATATCCAACTTTTCGGCTATTTGAGGGCCCACTTGAGCCGTGTCTCCGTCTATGGCTTGTCTACCGCATATTATAATATCAAAATTCGGTTCCACATGTTTAATAGCGCCCGCAAGAGCTACAGATGTTGCAAGTGTGTCGGAACCGGCAAGTTTTCTATCACTTATAAGTACCGTCTTATCCGCACCTCTGTAGAGAGAATCTTTCAGCACCTCTTTTGCATTGGGCGGTCCCATAGATATAACAGTGACATACGCTCCGTATCTTTCCTTTAACTCAATCAAGTGCCATTTCAAGGGCGTTTAAATCTTCCGGATTAAAAATCGCAGGTAGCGCTTGTCTGTTCAAAGTCCCGTCCTCTTTCATTGCATTTTCAGGCACATTTTTAGTATCGGGCACTTGCTTTGCAAGTACTACTATTTTCATATATAACCTCCATATTCAGCATAGCAATATTATCATATTATAATTTACATGTCAAACTATACTGACAACACAATACCCGGCGAATTCAAACATATTAACTACGGGAAAAAATAATTTTCCAAACTGTAGACAGGAAAAGGGGATTCAGAACGAGTTCGAAATGTACTGTATCAATCAGACATAGAAATTTCTCTTTATTGCAAAGAACAGATAGACCGAAAAGTTTTTCCTTCTCAATTCTTAATGATGTCATCGTGTATTGTAAAATGCGAAAAATATGATAGGATCGGGAATAATGAGAAAGAAAAAGATATAGAAGGAAAATGATAAAGATACATCTTGTCATAGGTTATGCTGAACTCGTTTCAGCATCCAATTTACTTTCTGCATATAGGTTCCTAAAAAGAGGGGATAATAATTCGCCACTTCTCACTTATCTTCTATTCGGTATTGTTTCATGCAGTAAAGCATAAGGAATAATTCTGTACTTATCAGAGTTTAAGCTCTCCCAACTATCGATAACCTTTCTTTTACTTTTTTTATAAAAGGCTCAATTCTTAGTGCGTTGAATATTTTCAAAGCCTGTTTATACGCGGAAACAGCTTCTGTTTTTCTGCTTGCCTCTTTTGCTCTTCCCAGACAATAATAGAACATCCCCCTAACCTTATCGCTATAACTCTTTTCTGACAATTTTGTTTTGATATCATCGATAATATGATCTCCCCTCCCCTTTTCGATCTGATACAGCCATTCTGAAATGTAGTATTTATAATAATCATCTTTCTTTCGTGCATTCTCTTTCAATTCCCTTGATTTGATAAGGAAGAAAAGTGCTTTATCATAATTTTTCATCTCCCTGTATATATCCGATAAGAGTAAACTCGAAAGATAAATGCCGTATTTATCCTTATTTTCATGATTTGCTATTAAGCAATTTACTGCCGACATCTCCGCCTTTTCAAAATCTCTCATTTCGTAATATGCCCTTGCTATTCCCAGGAGGCTCATAACCCGTCCCAGAGAATCCCCATTAATCGCTTTAATACTAATAGAATAATTATAATATTTTATTGAATCCGGCAATTTATCCAAATCAAACATTATTTCAGCCATAATATTGTAACTTTTAGATTTAATATATATTATATCATCGAAATCCTTTCTCTTTCTCTCTATGTATATAAATATGTCATCTTTTGAGGAATAATCTTCCTGTTCTTCAAAACTTTGAAACATACTTTGCAGCTCCTCAATGTATATAAGTGCCTTTTCCTCTCTTTTTTTCCAATAATAAACTAAAATGCCGTGATACGCCCTAATTTTATCCCCAAGGGAAATCTTATTGCTGTTTTCATTAAAGTAAAGGAAATTCTTATACAAAGCATCCATATTTCCCATATAATAATTTGACATTGCAATTTCATTCCTAATTCTGAACCGGTACTCCCCATTGACCTTCAACCCCTTGTTGAGGAAATAGATTGCCTCCATTGGTTTCCACACTTTATTTAATGTTATTCCCATCATGAGGTATACTCTATCAATATCGGGACGATTATACTTATCCAACGCCTTTCTAAATAACTCGAGAGAACCATACAAATCATTTTTACTCATGTAGACTCCACGGCAAAAATCGATAATCCCGTGATCATAGAGATCTAAAAACAGATCAACAATATCGGCATCGAATTTTCTCCCACTTTGCTTTTTTAAATATTTCAATGTTTCCTCATCGCTATATGCACGCTCCCTATAAACCCTTCTCGATGTCATTGCATCAAAAACATCGGCAACCATAATTATTCTTGCACTTAAAGGAATCATATCCCCCTTTAAATGGTCGGGATATCCTTTGCCGGACAACCTTTCGTGGTGAGATCTTATAGCTTCTAAAACAGGTTCGAGAACCGGATGCCTCCCCAATAACTCTTGAGCATAAATTGTGTGCCTTTCAATTTCGCTTCTCTCTTCTACACTTAACTTTCCGGGCTTTTTCAAAATCCTGTCATCAATTTTTGCCTTACCAATATCATGCAATTTTGCAGCGAGGGATAAAATAGCAAGATCTCTCTCGGGCAAATTTAACTCTTTTCCGATTTCGATAGAAAATAAACGGACCCGTTCGGAATGCCCTTCTGTGTACTTATCCTTTGCATCGAGCATATCCGAAAGCATGTTAGTACTCAGGAAAAACAATTCTCTTACAACATTCAACTGCTTTTCAATCTTAGTGTTGCTATCGATTTTTATCCTCCCGATTTTGATTTACCATATATTTAATGATATTTAATATCGTCTATTTTGTCAATGGAATAGCAAAACCTC
>JAACEC010000079.1 GCA_011682715.1 Pseudomonadota bacterium | reverse complement strand
GCGAGGGATACGATCTTTTCCATAATTTTATCGAGGGCAAGAAGTGATGCATCAAGTTCACCCGATGTAAAGGCGTAACCGTAACTTCTGATTTTCCCTTCTACCTCTTTTGTGAATTCGGGCACCCGAACGCTCATTAAATTCTTTTCCTTAACCGAGATGTTGATTCTTTTTGTTGGGATGAGGAAAATTTCATCTTCCGTTTCTTTGTTCATCGATGCTTTTGCAAACTGATAACGCCCGACAACGTTTGAAATCTCGTTTTCAATCTCTTTTCTGAGCTCGCGAATTGATTTTATCATCTCAAGAAGCTGTCTCATCAATTCGTCTTCTTTATCTTTGAGGAGTTTGTGTCCTTTTTTTGCGATTATGTGCTTCTTTTTGAGTTGTAGAAGCTCCATTCTTGTGGCATTAACCTTAAGAATCATTTCTTTTCCTCTTTTTTGGGAAGGTATTTGTCTATATATTCGTCTCTGATTCTCTTGAGTTCAACTCTCGGGAACATTGAGAGTAATTCCCATCCGATATCGAGTGTCTCTTCGATGCTTCTGTTTTCGTATTCGCCCTGGGAAACGTACCTATTCTCAAAATCTTCGGCGAATTTAAAGTAGAGTCTGTCAAGGTCCGTTAAAGCCGCTTCTCCGAGAATAACCGCCAATTCCTGTGCTTCCTTGCCTCTTGCGTAAGCGGCGAAGAGCTGATTAAAGAGATCGGCGTGGTCTTCTCTCGTCTTCCCTTTTCCTATACCTTTATCTTTGAGCCTTGAAAGTGAAGGGAGTACATCAATTGGGGGAGATACCTTTTGGTGATGTAAAACCCTTGAAAGAATTATCTGACCTTCAGTAATATATCCGGTAAGGTCAGGTATCGGGTGCGTTTTATCATCCTCAGGCTAAGAATAGGAATCATCGTAATGGATCCCTTTTTATCCTTTATTCTGCCCGCTCTTTCGTAAATTGTGGACAAGTCTGTATAGAGATATCCGGGGTATCCTCTTCTCCCGGGAATCTCTTTTCTTGCCGCCGAGATCTCTCTGAGAGCTTCACAGTAGTTTGTCATATCGGTGAGAATTACGAGAACATGCATGTCTTTTTCAAATGCAAGGTATTCGGCTGTTGTGAGAGCAACCCTCGGGGTTGCGATTCTTTCGATAGCCGGGTCATTTGCTAGATTTAAAAAGAGAACAGCTCTCTCGATAGCTCCCGTCTTTTTCAAATCGTTTACAAAGAATTGAGCCTCCTCAAATGTAATTCCCATGGCTCCGAAAACCACGGCGAAAGCCTCTTTTTTTCCAAGAACCGTTGCCTGTCTTGCAATTTGTGCGGCAAGACGATTATGGGGAAGTCCGGAACCGGAAAAGATTGGTAGTTTTTGTCCTCTGACAAGTGTATTTAGACCGTCGATTGCCGATAATCCCGTTTGAATAAATTCATTGGGATAACTTCTCGCATATGGATTAATAGGAGCACCGTTAATGTCTGCCATTTTATCAGCAATAATTTCTGCCCCTTTATCTATGGGACGGCCAAGACCGTTAAATACCCTGCCGAGCATATCCATTGAAAGTGGAATTTCAATCCCTTTTCCGAGGAATTTAATTTTTGTTTGCGGAATGTCGATTCCTGTGGTTCCTTCAAAAACTTGAACCAAAGCTTTGTCGTTTTCAACTTCGAGAACTTGTCCTTTGTCCTTTTTTCCACTTGGGAGCTCAATCTCAACGAGTTCCTGGAATTTTACACCACTAACGCCTTCTACAAGAAGAAGAGGTCCCTGTACATTGACGACTGTTTGATACTCTTTTAACATTTCCGCACCTCTATTTGTTTATAAGATGGGTAATCTCTTTGTCAATTTCGTCGTGTAGTTTTTTTAGATCACCGATCTTAGATTCAGTTATGTATCTCATTCTTGATATTTTTTCCACAATAGGCAATTCTCTGATTGTTTTTATATGAATATCCTTACTTATGGCTTCTTTGGCTCTCTCGTAGAAGAAAAGAATATTTTTTAACATAAGATACTGTTTTTCTAAGGAAGTATATGTATCGACTTCATGGAAGGCATTCTGATGGAGGAAATCTTCTTTGATAGATCTTGCTACCTCCAGGATGAGTTGATCGGGCAAAGACAATGTGTCCGCGCCTACAAGTCTGACAATTTCTTCGAGTTCAGCTTCTTTCTCGAGCAGTTTCATTGCATCGGCACGCAGGTTTATGAAATCTTCACCGACTTTTTTCTTAAGAACCCCTTTGATATTTTCAAAGTAAAGCGAATAACTGTTCAACCAGCTGATTGCCGGGAAGTGCCTTCTGTATGCGAGATCTGCCTGAAGACTCCAGAACACTTTAACAACCCTAAGTGTCGCCTGTACAACGGGGTCGGAAAGGTCGCCGCCGGGAGGAGATACTGCTCCGACAACAGATAGAGCTCCCTCTCTGTTATCGCTACCGAGGGCAATAATTCTTCCGGCTCTTTCATAGAAACTTGCCACTCTGGAACCAAGATAAGCGGGATACCCTTCTTCTCCGGGCATCTCTTCAAGACGTCCTGAAATTTCTCTCATAGCTTCCGCCCATCTTGATGTGGAATCAGCCATGAGAGCCACGCTGTATCCCATATCTCTGAAATACTCGGCGATGGTTATTCCCGTGTAAACACTTGCTTCTCTTGCTGCAACAGGCATGTTGGAAGTGTTTGCAATAAGTACCGTTCTTTTCATGAGAGGTTGACCGCTCTTTGGGTCTTTAAGTTCGGGGAATTCCTGTAGCACATCGGTCATCTCGTTTCCTCTCTCTCCGCAACCTACGTAGATAACAACATCGGCATCAGCCCATTTTGCCAGCTGGTGCTGTGTTACGGTTTTCCCGGAACCGAAAGGACCGGGAATACACGCTGTTCCGCCTTTCCCTATGGGAAAAAATGTATCAATTACCCTCTGTCCCGTTACGAGCGGTTCATCGGGCAACATCTTTTCTTTGAAGGGACGCGGTATTCTTACAGGCCATTTCTGATACATCCTGATCTCGTGCTTTTCCTTTCCGGATTGCACAACGCAAATCGTATCTTCGATGGTATGTTTGCCGCTTTTAATGTCGATTATTTCCCCCGACATTCCGGGAGGAATCATAATCTTGTGGGTTACGATAGCCGTTTCCTTCACCTCACCGATTATATCACCTTCCTCTACGGTGTCACCCTTTTTCTTTACGGGTTTAAAATCCCATTTTTTATCTCTCGGAAGGGGATGAACCTGAATCCCTCTCGTGATAAAATCGCCAGCCTCTTCACGGATGTCATCCAGAGGTCTTTGTGTCCCGTCGTAAATAGATTCAATCAATCCCGGACCAAGCTCTACGGAAAGTGGGGCACCTGTTGAGTAAACCGGTTCTCCTACACCTATACCGCTTGTGTCCTCATAGACCTGAATTGATGCTCTGTCGCCGCTTAACTCGATAATCTCGCCCATCAATTTGTAATCACTGACGTATACAACATCGTACATCTTCGAACCGGACATATTATCTGCGACGACAAGAGGCCCCGATACCTTTATTATTTTTCCATTTTTCATATAAGCCACCTTTTATTCAGCATAAATATCTGCACCTACTGCTTTTTTAACAGCTTCCCTTAAACGTTTTGCCCCGTATCCCGTGGATCCCTCTGTTCCGGGCACGGGAATAATACTTGGGATTATATATTCATTGTATTCTTTAATTATATCGGAATATTTCTGCGCAATTCCCTCCGTCACGAGAACAATTGCGTATTTTTCTTTTACGAGTTTTTCTATAATATTTTTAAATTCGCTTTTCTCTTCCGTTATATATATCTCCACCCCTATCGCTTTATAGGGAAGAATGGCATCTCTTTTTCCTATTGCGGCTATTTTATTTGCCATATTCACCTCAGTATCTCTCCGGCAGTCTGTTCTCTATGATCTTTCTCGGGACATTGTTTTTCTTTCCCGAAAGGATGATTCTCAATGTTCTTATCTCGTTTTCCTTCGCCATCATGAACGAGTAAACGATTTCAACGCCGAAAATGGCTGACTTCGTCGAGCGGGCAATGTCTATCATCCTATTTTCGCAGAGTTTCTCGAGTAAAGTAAATGAGCCTTCCTTTACTACCGAAGAGTAACCGTCTTTTACAATTCTTTCGTAGGGGGTGTTCTTTAGGTAATGCCATATTTGGTTCAGACCTTCGGAGAAATGCTCCGTAAAAAACGATTTCTCTATGAAACCGCTGTCGAGAAAGATGTTTTCCAGTGATGTGTTGTTTTTAAAATATACGATACGGGCAAAGGATTTCAGATTTGTGAGTGTCAAATTTTCTCTGTCGAGGTTAATTAAAAACAGGTTCTTGCTCTTTTTTATGAGTTCGTGCCTCCAACGGAAATACAAAGAATCCAGATATATATCGAGCATCTCGATATCTTTTGATTCTTCGTAGAAAGTGAGGGCTCTGTCATTGAATGTTTTATAAGGCTCGGGGAGAGAAATCTCTTCTTCGGGATCAAATGCCTTTATAAATATATCGGCAGGAATCGTTCCATATGGACTTAACATCGATGAGTCGAGCTCCGTCTCAGCTAATCCGGATTTGACAAACATCTTAAGGTTGTGTATGTCGTATCTCGACTTGTAATAGGTGAGCACATACTCGTTTTTACACGATTTTTCAAAGAAAGCGAGGAAATATTTGTACTCATCTTCAAGTACGGCGTCAAAGTCGGTTTTATCTTTCATATGCTTACCGTATGTCGTATCGTGCAGGAGAGAGAATGCCGCATTGTAGCCCTTTGCCTCGAGCATCCTGTTCAAATGCATTTGATCGACAAATCTCGTTTCAAGGACACGAATCACACCCGTTTCGTAAGCGTATTCCTGATCATCTCTGACAAGTCCGCTAAAATTCGCTATCATTCTACAATCAACCTGTTAATTTTCATTAATATTTCATCGTGTTTTGCCGTTATGATGGAATCAATTGTACAATCAACGGTGATTTTACCCTTTTTGGCTATAAAACCTCCCTTAATATTGATGATCTTATCAGAAATTTTGGCTTTTATATTCTTTTTCTTGAGTTCTTTTTCTATAAGCGTTTTGTTCTTTTTAAGATCTTCCTTATTGAGCATGATTTCCGAATCGTTTTCAACGGCTTGATCAACCATTCCTATAAGGAAATCCTCATACTTTTTTTCTTTCGTGATAGAGATCAGTGTATCGTCGATTATCTTATCTATCATCTCTCTCTTTGCGCCGAGTATCTCTTTTTTAATATCGAGATTTACACCGGCGATGTAACGCATTCTTTTCTCTTCAATCGCCTTTCCGAGAGCAATTTGATGTTGCTCATTGTGCTTTTTGACAAATTCTTCAGCCTCTTTTATCTGTTGTTTTGCCTCAGCATTTGCTTTTTTTATAATTTCCTTTGCTTCGGCCTCAGCGTCATTTATAATTTTTCGGGAAATCTTTTCAACTCCCATATAACACCTATTTTATAGCCATTATAATGAACAAACTTATAAGAAGACCGAGAACAGCGTATGTTTCTACCATTGCGGCATAAATAACACCCTTCATTGCATGGGCAGGTTTTTTTGCCACAAGATTAACACCTGAAACACAAACTTTACCCTGATATATAGCTGAGACTAAACCTGTTGCGGCGATGGGTAAGGAAGCAGCAAAAAACTGCCAACCCTGCATTACTGAAATTGTTCCGGCACTTTTCATTGCATTGAGAATTAAAAATGCAATAACAAAACCGTAAAAGCCCTGTGTTCCGGGGAGTACGACATAGAGGAAGAGTGGACCGAATTTATCGGGATCTTCCGTCAAGACTCCACCGGCCGCTCTTGCTGCAAAGTTAATTCCGAAAATCGAACCTATTCCGGGAAGTATTGCTGCGAGAGCAACACCGAGAAATGCTAAAAACGTTCCTAAACCCATATATCCTCCTATTTAATTAATATGTG
>JAACEC010000187.1 GCA_011682715.1 Pseudomonadota bacterium | reverse complement strand
ATTTAACCGTCACGATTTCTACATTTAAACCGTTGAGTTCATCCTTAGCATTGCCGAATGTATCACTTGTTGCTACATATATTTTGTAATCTTTACTAAGTTTTTCCAAAACATCTTTCCCGTCATCTGATAATTTGCAGTTTTCTGTTAAAGTTCCGTTGAAGTCAAAAACAAGATTTTTTATATCTGAAACACCCCTTCCTGGCAATTTTATATCCATACTACCTCCATTCTTCTTCTATATTATTTTATTTGACTCGATATGTCAAATAAAAACATGGATTTGGAATTAGTGAGCCTTGAGATTGACATATCGTTTTTATATGCTGTATAATACAATTAGGTAGATTTTAAAATTTTCTTAAATAGATGGCTTTAGATGAATTTTAATGAAGGCATTCCTCAGGATTTTATGAGGAGGATCAAATGAAGATTCTTGAAATTATTTCAATCGTAATTTCCCTTATCGCTCTTATTATGGGATTTATTGCAAAGGTTTTTATGAACGCTCTGCTTATAAGAACACCCCCGAAAACATATCTATTTGTGGCTATGTTATTCTTGGGGTATGCAATTTATGCCCGCTTGGCACAAAAGTAATATTTTTGCCTGAGATTTTAACCGTTGTAAACAAAGTTAGCTTACGATCTTTCCGAACAGATCGAATTCCGTTGCATCGGTTATGACTGCATCGTAAAATTGTCCGACCTTAAGATTCCTATCTTCGATAATAACAGAGTCATCAACCTCATATGCATCGTATTTGCTACGTGCGATATATATATTGCCTTCTTTGGAATCGACTAAAACTCTTAGTTTTTTCCCGACAAGCGATAGATTCCTCTTTAATGAATTCTCGGCTGTGATTTCGAGTAGTTTTTTCAGTCTATTCTTTTTTGTTGTTTCTGATACTTTATCGGGTAAAAGATATGCCGCCGTCCCTTCCTCATCGCTATAGGCAAAGATCCCTACTCTGTCCGGATGATTCCGTTTAAGAAATTCTTTCAACAAGTTGAAATCCGCCCTGGTTTCCCCCGGAAATCCTACAATTAGTGATGTTCTTATAATTGAATCCGGTATAATCTCACGAATTAAATTGAAAATCGTATCGATTCTTTTGCTGTTCGATCCCCTATTCATCAATTCCGAATAGTGTTGAACGGGGATATCGAAGTAGGGTAGAATATGAACCGAATTGTTTATTAGTTCTATGATCCGTTCATCAAACAGATCGATGTTCTGGTAAAATATGCGAATCCAATAATCACCGGAGATTCTATCAATGTTCGCAAGAAGCTCATAGAGTTTTTTTTCTCCGTAAATATCCATACCGTAAAACGAGCTGTCCTGTGAAATGAGATTTATCTCCTTAACTCCTTTCTTTACAAGTGCCGAGATCTCTTCTTGAATAACCTCGATTTTTCTTGACCTATAGGGACCTCGTATACTCGGGATGGTGCAGAAAGCACACTTATTGCTGCATCCTTCTGAAATCTTTACGAAGGCAATATGCTCAGGTTCGAGATATCGATTTTTTATCGGCTTATCGTACATGAAGAGTTTATCGTCAATGGCATACTCCCTGTTGTTTTTAATGACATTTGCTAAATTGTCCCATTGATTTGCCCCGAGAATGATATCGATTTCCGGGATTAAATCTTTTAATTCCTTCTTGTATCGTTCCGAAAGGCATCCCATTACAACGAGCTTTCGATTCCCTTTTGCAGAAGCGAGCCGGAGAATCGTGTTTATCGATTCTTCCTTTGCATCATTTATAAACCCACATGTATTAACGAGTAAGATATCGGCATCATTGGGGGATTCGACTTTTGAAAAACCGTTTTTAATCAGGTTGTCCGTTGCAATTTCGCTATCCACGAGATTTTTATAACAACCGAGGCTCTCTATATAGAATGTTATTTTTTTATTCGGTTTTTCCATTTTTCCCCGATTCCTTTAATTTCTTCTTCATCGAATGAAATAATTTTTCTGTCTTTCATCACCCACTTTCCCCTTATCATAACATCCCGCACATCGGATTGATTTGCCGAGTAAACGAGTTGCGAATACGGGTTGTAGAGCGGTATCATATGAGCGGAATCGGTGGCGATAATCACGATATCTGCATCTTTTCCGATTTCTATGCTTCCCGTTTTCTCCTCGATACCAAGAGCTTTCGCACCGTTAATTGTTAGGCATTTCAGTATGTACTCATCGTCGAGAACGGTGGGATCCTTCTCATATACCTTTGCGAGTAGTGCTGCCTCTCTTCCCTCTTCGAGAATGTCGAGGTTATTGTTACTACAAACACCATCTGTTCCTATGGTTACATTTATCCCTAATGACCTGAATAGGTTAATCGGTGCGATTCCCGAGGCGAGTTTCATATTGCTCTGCGGGTTGTGGGCGACGGATGCACCACTTGATTTTATCAATTTCGCCTCATCTCTATTTATGTGAACACAGTGTGCAAGAACGGTTTTGTCTTTCAGTATCCCGAGGTTATTGAGGTATTCGGTAGGGCGTTTTCCCTTTTCCTTTAGAATCGTTTTCACCTCATTTTCCGTTTCGGAGAGGTGTATATTAAAGACAATATTGTATTTATCGGCGAGTTCTCTCGATTTTATAAGGAGTTCGTCGCTGCATGTATACGGGGCATGAGCGGCAACGGCAGG
>JAACEC010000078.1 GCA_011682715.1 Pseudomonadota bacterium | reverse complement strand
AGGGAGAGAATACCTTTATTTTATCTCCCACATGTATTCTCATATTATCGGCAAGTTCCTTTCCTATAACGATTTTTTTATTGCCGAGCCCGAATTTTCCGTCCACGATATGTTTCGATACATCGGAAACCCCCTTTCCGTGAATGGTGTCATATCCTCTCAGTACTATACCGTCTGTATAATTCCCGTTGTTTAAAATCACCTTCGTATAGATAAACGGAGAAGCCGCCGTCACATTGGGGTATTTCTTTATCACGTTCAAAAGAGAGTCGTAACGGGAAATCGGTTCGTTGTAATATTTCAGCAAAATCACATGGGCATTGACGCCGAGAATCCTGTCTCTTATATTTTCCTGCATACCGTTCATAACCGGAAGAACCACGAGAAGAGCGGTAACTCCGAGAAATATCCCTGCAATGGATATAATCGTAGTAACCCTATGAAATGTATTTTTCCCCTTCGCCCAGAGATATCGCTGTGCAATAAAATATCTGTACATTATCTGTTCTTTAACAAGGGGAAAAGGATTACATCCTTAATTGTTTCCCTGTTGGTAAGCAGCATAACGAGTCTGTCGATTCCTATGCCGATTCCGCCTGTCGGGGGCATTCCGTATTCCATGGCTTCGATATAGTCCTCGTCAATTTCCTGGACCTCCATCTCACCCTCTTTCCTCAACTCCATCTGATATTCGAATCTCTTTCTCTGATCTATGGGATCGTTCAACTCGCTGAAGGCGTTTGCATACTCCGTTCCGAGAATGAGTAGTTCGAATCGCTCCACTTTGGTCTCGTCATGCCTGTGTATTTTGGCAAGAGGTGAAATCTCCTTCGGCTGATTTATGACAAATGTGGGGTTTACTATATTTTTTTCAACCATTTCACTGAATATCTCGTCTATGATTTTTCCCCTTCCGATTTTTCCTTCGATGTCGATATCGTGCTCGTTACAGAACTTCTTGAGTTCCTTCTCGTTCATTTCCCTGACATCGATATCGGCGAATTCCTTTATCGCTTCGTAGTAATCTATTCGTTCCCATTTCCCGTCGAGTTCTATTTCATGCCCGTTATACTCTATTTTCGTTTTTCCGAACAAATTCTTCGCCATATTTTGGATTAAATTCTGAACGAGATCCATCATATCGTAATAATCGGCATACGCCTGATAGATCTCTATCATGGTAAATTCGGGGTTATGCGTTTTGTCTATTCCTTCATTTCTACTTCATTTCTAAAATCCCTGGCGATCTCATAGACCCTTTCAAGTCCCCCCACAATAAGTCTTTTTAAGTACAACTCATCGGATATTCTCAGGTAAAGATCCATATCAAGGGCATTATGACGAGTGAGAAACGGTTTGGCAAACGCTCCGCCGTAACGCGGTTGCAACACCGGGGTTTCGACCTCCACAAAATCCCTTTCGTCAAGGTAATCCCTTATGAACTTTATAATATTCCGCCTCATCAAAAATGTATTTTTCGTATCATCGTTCATTATGAGATCGAGATAGCGCTTCCTGTATTTCAACTCTATATCCTGTATTCCGTGGTATTTTTCGGGAAGCGGCAAAAGGCTTTTTGCCAATACATCCATCTTCTTCACGGCAACGGTGGTCTCCCCTCTGTGGGTTACAAACACCTCGCCCCTTACGCCGATAATATCGCCTATATCAAGTAGTTTTACGTTTTCATACTCATCGCCCAAAAGATTTATCGCTATATAAAGTTGAATCAGCCCTTTTCTGTCCTTTATTTTTATAAATGTTACTTTCCCCTGCCTTCTCATCAACATAATCCTTCCGGCTATGCTCACCTCCGTTTTGTCTTTGATGAGTTCCTTCTGATTATCAAATATGTCCGAAGACGTATGCGTCACATCGAACTTATAGGGATACGGATTGACCCCTTTCTCTATCAACTGCTCCATCTTTTTTATTCGCTGTTCTCTGTATTCCTCTATGCCTGCCATTATGCCTCCTGATTTTTATTTAATCCTATTAATAGATAATTCTTTATAAATTCGTCTATATTACCGTCCATGACTTTTTCTATATTTCCAACTTCCGTATTTGTCCTGTGATCCTTTACAAGGGTATACGGCTGAAACACGTACGATCTGATTTGATGTCCCCATGAAATATCGGATTTGGATTGAAAAGCATCTTTGTTTTTCTCTTTATCCAGTTGCCTGTAATGTTCATACAACTTGGCCTTCAGAACCTTCATGGCATTTTGTCTGTTTTTGAATTGCGACCTCTCCGTTTGCGATTGTGCCGTTATCCCCGTGGGAATATGGATTAATCTCACAGCAGTGCTCACCTTGTTCACATTTTGCCCTCCCGGTCCGGACGATCTGAACATCTCCATTTTAATATCATCATCCTTAATTTCCATCTCCACATCATCAATTACGGGGTAAACATATACCGAAGCAAAGGATGTATGCCTTCTGTGGTTGGAATCGAAGGGGGAAATCCTCACAAGTCTGTGTACGCCCGTTTCCGATTTCAGGAACCCGTAGGCATATTCACCATTGACTTCTACTGTCGCATCCTTTACGCCCGCTTCGTCTCCCGCCTGAAAATCAAGCATCTTATACTTAAAATCAGATCTGTCAATCCAACGTGTATACATCCTGAACAACATGCTGGCCCAATCGCACGATTCCGTCCCGCCGGCACCCGGATGAATGGTAAGAATCGCATCGTTGGCGTCATAGGGACCGTTCAGGATATTCTCCATCTCCAACTTTTCAACGTCCTTTGAAAGTGATTCCACATCCTTTATCAGATCCTTCTTCTCTTCCTCATCAAGGATTTCGAAAAACTCCTTCAGCTCTTCGTATCTGCTATCAATGGAATTAAAGGTCTTCGTTATTCCTTTCAATTTTTTGTATTCTCTTATTGTTTTATTGGCTGATTCCCGGTCTTGCCAGAAATCGGGAGAATTTATAATTTTATTGAGTTCCTTTAACCTCTCTTCCTTTGAAGATAGGTCAAAGATACCTCCTGAGTGATTTGATTTTTCCGCCTATATTCACCAATAAAGTCTTGTAATCTTCCATATCTTCACCTCGGGTGGATTATATCGTTTATTTTCACAAATGTCAAGAAAATAGGCGTATTTTGAGAAGTAGTACGGACATATTTGTCGTTTTAAGCAATATTATGATGAAAGACCTGTAATCGCTTAAACTGCTCAATAAAGAGAATGAACAATACTTATCTTCCATATCATCGAGATTCTCAAACATTCTTCAAATCCTAAAATATGGGCGCTGTCCCTATTATTCAAACAAATTCAAACAAACTCCATAACCGTATGTAGCGAGTTTATCCTTCGATATAAAACGGAGAGATGCTGAATTGATACAGTAACGTAACCCTGTAGGTGTTTCGGCTTTAAAAACATGTCCCAGATGAGAATTAGCGTGCTTACTCCTCACCTCCGTCCTTACCATCCCAAACGATCTGTTATTCTTTTCAACGATATTGTTCGGCTCCAATGGCTTAGTAAAACTGGGCCATCCGGTACCTGAGTTAAATTTATCCGTGGATAAGAAAAGTGGCTCACCTGAAACCACATCAACATATACCCCCTCTTTCTCATTGTTTGAATATTCATTTTGAAATGGTGATTCCGTACCGTTTCTCTGTGTTACATCATATTGAAGAGGTGTTAGTATCTTTCTCAATTCTCTATCTGAGGGGGTGACATATCCAATCCAATAACGCTCTCTTTCCGGAAACAATCTGAAATATTTGAATTTTTTCCATCGCACTCTTGCAAATTGCTCTCTCCCCGAGCTTTTATGGTATGTTTTAAACCTTACAGGATTCTTTATAAAATAGTTCTGATGATACTTTTCGGCTACCCAAAATTTTTCTGCAGGTAACATTTTTGTAACGATATTTGTAAAGATGCCTGCTTTTTCTACCCTTGATTTTGACTCCTTTGCAAGATTCTCCTGATCTTCATCGGTATAAAATATTGCTGTCTCATACTGACTTCCGATATCGTAAAACTGCCCTTTAGAATTTGAAGGATCAATATGTTTCCAATATATCTCCAGTAATCGTTCGTACGAAATCTTTTGAGAATCGAAATATACCTTAACGGCTTCATAATGTCCCGTCGTCCCCGTAGATACCTCTTTGTATGTAGGGTTATCAGCTTTCCCGCCGGTATAACCTGAAATCACATCGGTTACACCTGTAACATTTTGAAAAACATACTCCATACACCAAAAACACCCCCCTGCAAACACAGCTGTTCTTATATTTTCCGTCATCTTATTCGACTCCTTGTTTTGACTCATAAACAGATGTTTTGATCCTGATTTATCTATTGAATTGCCGCTCCCAGTAAATGAATCCACTGCAAAAACTGATAGAATTAGCATGATAAAGAGAGAATAATGCATTAAAAGTTTTTTCATACAAACCTCCTTTGCATAAACTATACGTCCCCTTTAGGAATGTCATTTCATGTTTATACGTCAAATGCCAAAATTTTCTAATATATTCTTCTTACGTTAATTCGGGTATACATATACGGATTCAGTGAGGTTTTAGAAAAATATCTTTTGTCCGTACCCATATAATTTGCTCCGAACATTTCGAATACGTTACCGGAAAGAAGCAGTTGAGGGAGCATTGCTTTAATCTCTCCGTTTCTCATAAGAACGGAAAATTGGGCGGGAATTGCGAAATTTCCCCTATCATCAACACTTCCGCCTCCCATTATAATAGGAACAATGGCTTTATCCGGTGTATTTATTACTTCATCGTCACTGAATATAAACGAATTGGCAATTGTTTGTGGAGATTTGTTGTAATCCGGCTTTATGCCGTTTCCTGTCGGTTCTTTCTCGTACATTGTGGCTGTTCTGCGATCGTATATGAGATTTTTCAAAATACCATTCCCTATAATTTTTAGGGCGGGTTCTTTCCTTATAAACGATTCGTCATCGAAGGCATAAAATAGATTTTTTTCGGGGAGATAACTTATATCATGAATCGTGAGCCGCTCGTTAAATATCTTTTCACCGAGGAGTTTATTAAAGAGCGATGTTCCTTTCCCATAATTTTCACCTATTATCGATTCTTTAATTTTTTTGGCTATTATCGTTTGATCAAATAAAGGAAACGCAACGGGAATGCTGTAATTTCTCAACTTTACGGGATTACCTACGGCTTCAACAATTTTTCCGATCTCTTCGATGTATTCCTCCGGGGGAAACATTTTGCTGCTCGAATAGGGAAACATACCGTCGAATATGTTCTTACTATATTTATGCTTAAATAAAAGCGTAATATCGATTAGCGGATATTTTACGGAGAGATCCGTCATATCGGCAAATGCGATTTTCTTTTCCACGAGAGCAAATCTAATATTATTCATAAAGATAAAATCCGGGAATTTCTTTTTCAATCCATCTATCAGCTTTTCTCCAAATCGTATAAATTCTTTCCCTGTAAATATCTGATTTTGTTTTATAAACAACTCATGTCTGATAGCACTCGTCGGCAGGGAATAATTGTAGCTCTGCCCATACTGGATATTTTTATCTACCTCTTTTATAAGTAATGAAAACCCAACATTTCCTTTTGATGCGACAATTGCTATTTTATATTTATGAAAAAGTCTAACGGCTCTTCTTATTATCTCGTTCCTCTTTATACTATAAACTTCGGAATTCTTTATCTCAATTACGGTTTCCTGTACCGTCTTTTGGTATTGTTCAATCATACTAACTGATATCCAGCGATTTGACTCTTATTTTAGGTCCGCCAAATCCCACCGGTAAGTTCGGCTGATTCAATTTAACACATCCCGCCTGAGCATTGAATATCAGCTTAAAATCATTGGAAACAGCATCTATGGACTCGAGCGTCTCAAATACGGAACCTGCTACTGCGGAAATTATTACCGGTTCGGCTATTTTCCCGTTTCTGATCATGTAACTGAGCCCGGGTGTTAATGTGAATGTGGACATACCAAATCCCTGTTTAACCGTTTTAATGTAAACACCGAGTTTTATATCCGATATCATATCCTCAAAGGGAACTTCTCCTCTTTTCAAATACGTATTTGTCATTCTGGCGATGGGTTCGTGTTCGGCATCCACGGAACGCCCGTTTCCCGTGGGTTTTTCTCCCATCAACGAAGCCGTTGTAAGCGTATGCAACCTGCCCGACAAAATGCCATTTTTTATGAGATACGTTTTACAGGAAGGGACTCCTTCGTCATCATAGGGGATATAACCGCACGATGCCGGTAATCCGCCGTAATCGATAATGCTTACCTTCTCGTTTGCCACCTTTTTCCCGATTGCCCATTCCTTTTGACTCGCCTTGTCTCCGAT
>JAACEC010000077.1 GCA_011682715.1 Pseudomonadota bacterium | reverse complement strand
GTTCAACATATCCGATATTAATTTTCTCATAAATAAGGAATCATCAACAACAAGTATTCGGATTTTGTTACTCACAGTTTAATTACCCCCATTTTAAATGATTTGACAATTACAATACCCGTATCAAGTTGGAACTCAACACTTCGTCCGAAATCTTTTCCTGTATCTTCTGCGATAATAGGGATTCCGTGCCTTTCCAGATTGATTTTAGCGGCTTCTATATTACGGGTTCCAATGGGAACATAATTTTTTCTTTGTATTTGACTAAACATATTTGCCCCACCGATAATTTTTGCCTTAATATTTTTTATATTCGCGCCGGATTCCAACATATCATATACCAATTGATCCGTTCCCATATCGGCAAATTTAGCAGGATTGGAAACATCAACACTCAATGATGAGTCGGGAAGCAGGAAATGTAAAAGCCCGCCTAGTTTTTTCTTTCCTTCATAGAGAGTTATTGCAATACAAGAGCCAAGTCCGTTTGTTGCCAAGATATTGGGGTTATGTGCGATTTTATATTCGGCGATGTGTATGATTATTTTCATAATTTTCTATATATCCTGTTACGTAAATCGATCATCTTGAATTTATCTTTAAAATTTTGGGCAAGTGTTTCAACCTTACCGAGAATTAGATATCCCTCTGCATTTAAAATCGAATAGAAATTGTTGAGTATTTTTAGCTGTAGATTCCTGCTGAAATAAATAAAAACGTTTCTGCAAAATATAAAATCGTAAGTTGTTCCGAAATTGTAGTTGTTTTCATAAAGATTTTCTAACTTGAACTCTACATTTGCTTTAACCGAATCTTTGATTGTTATGGATTTTTCATTGATTTTTACATATTTTCTTAGATGTTCCGGAATGGAGTTAAGTTCCTCAATTGGGTATTCCCCTTTTATGGCTTTATTTAATGCGTCTCTGTCGATATCCATTGCATCCACTTTGTATTTAATATAATGTTCTTCTTTTAGTTTTTCAAAAAGGAATGCTATGGAATAAGGTTCTTCTCCCGTTGCACAGCCTGCGCTTAAAATTCTGTACTTATACCCCTTCCTTAAATCGGATTTCAATATATCGTTAAACTGGTAAAAAACCTCTGAATTCCTAAAGAATTCCGTTACATTTATTGTTATTGTTTTTATAAGCGATTTATAATCGTCTTTGTTTCTATCCAAATATTTAATTAATTCCTCTACACTTGTTAGTTTATATTTCCGTAAAATTACGCGCACTCTTCTCTTAAAAGGCTTTTCCTTATATTGGGAAAAATCATACCCTGTATTGAATTTTATTCGTTCGATTAGTTTTTCAATACCGGTATAATCGTATACGATCATATTATTTCCTCTTTAATTGTTCTTTTAGAAGTCTTATATTTTTCCTCAAAGTCGTATTATTCGGATCAAAAATCAGTGCCTTTTCCCAGTTTTTCAAAGCGTTTTCAAAATCTCTTTCTTTAAAGTATATATTTCCCAGTTTGAAGAGAGAATCAAACTCTTCACCATTTAATTGAATAATCATACTCAAATGTTCCTTCGCTTCGGTAAATTTTCCTCTCTTATAGTATATATTCGCCAGTTCTATATGAGCATTGATATAATTGCTGTCTATTTCAATAGTGTTTAAGAAATTCTCTTCGGCTTTTGGTGTGTCTCCCTTTTTTAGATATAATTTACCGATAAAATAGTATATATCAGGTATTTTTTTCTTTCTTTCTAGAATCTCTTCCATAAAGCTGATTGCATTGTCAATCTTATTTTCCATTAAAGCATATTCTGCAAGATAGGCGAGAGGAAATATAAGTTTTTGATCTTCGGCAGCGGTTTCAGAAAGGAGTTCGGAGGCATCTTCATATTTTCCGGTTTTAAAATAGAATACACCGAGGTTCGCGATAAGAAGTTTATTTTTAACATCAAATGAAAGAGCTTTCTTGTAGAGTTCTTCAATACGATTGTATTGCCCCAGGGTTTCCAACAGCACGGCAAAATTATTTATTAATGAAACGTTCTTTGGGTTTATATTTAAGGATTTTTGATAGTAATTTCCTGCTTCTTTTAATTGCCCCTTTTTGTGATATGCCAGACCGATATAAAAATATACCTCTGCATTTTGTTTGTCTTGAGATATAATTGTCTTAAATTCTCTTATTGCCTCTTCATACATATCGGTTTTTAAGAAAGCAATGCCGAGATTCTTATGTTCCTCCGTCTTAAGCATCAATTCGTCTTTTCTTGTGTTCTTCTTTCCCAATTCAAGCAGAGCCTTTTTGTTGATAAGTATATAGACAATTTTGGAAACTTCGAATTTCGTATAGGGTGCTATTTGACAGATTTCTTTCAAGCTTCTTTCCCCATTTGCCAATTTGAATATTTTTCTTTCCCTGTTTTCAAGCACGGAAATGTCAAAATTTTTCCGTGGTGTAAGAATCGTATCTTCACCGGGTATTTTATCCTTTAGTAAGTCCCATTCATCAATTCTTGTTGCAATCTTCAGTATAGCATCTTCCGGTTTTATAGATACAATTTCGAGGTCAGAAGGGGGTTCTATGTTAGGCTCGAAATTGAAGTAAATATTATTCCAATTGAATATGGTAAAAAGAGATTCTTCAAGTTGTTTTTTAATATATTTCATGAGGGTTTCTTTTGATATCAACCCTTCTTCAACTAATATTTCGCCGATTCTTTTGAAATAGTTATCGGCTTTTTGCATTTCAATAACTCTATCGGCATCTTCCTTCGAAATCTCATTTGCTTTAACCAGTATGTCACAAATTTTAAATTTACTGTTTACGATATTTGAGTAGATAATATTTCCGTCTCTGAAATATATATCACCGAAATCTTTCCTGTTCGTAACAGATAAAACTCCCGTTCTTCTTCCTTGGGCAACCAATTGTATTATATCAGGTAGACTTGCTTCGTCACTGGTTCCTTTCATCGCCATAAAACACTTCCTTAGTAATCATTGATTAACCTCTCGAACGTAAACAAATCGCCTATGGTAAACTCTATTTTTTTCGTTTCTCCGGCGGGTTGAGCAATTTTACCGCCTTCTGAAATAATTCGTAATTCCGGGAATAAATTTAGTATATCTTTTATGTCATAATCGGGTTTTATTTTAAGCAGATTCTCATAAAGACTGTTTAATCGATCATTTATGATACCAAAATTTTTACCAAAACTATAGGCAAGTAAATTAAGCACTTCAGGTTTAATATTTATCTTGTTTTTGTTAAACCAATATTTAATATATGATTTTTTTAGTTCGAAATCAGGGTAGTCGAGCGTTTGTAATGAGATATTCTTGATTTCATTAAGAGGCTTAAAAAGTTCACGATCGGAGGATAGAATAATAATCTTTTGATGGGCAATTAATGTGTTAAAAAAGTCTATCAATTTCTGCCATTTTTCCTTTGAAATAAGTAACAATTTGTGGATATCATCAACCAATAGAAAGTCTATATAGGAATATTTTGCCAGGAATTTTTTTTCTCCGTCCTTTTCCATAATACGAACCAGTTTTTGAGCGTCAATGTAATAAACAAGTATATCGGGATGTCCGAAGTATATCTTATTGAATATAGCATGTAAAAGGTGTGTTTTACCTGTTTTTTTATAACCTCTTATATAAAATGAAACACCGCGAATATTTTTTCTGGGAAGATTGTTTGTTGTCGTATCGAAAATCTGCTTGTTGGTTTTCGAGATAAAATAATTATTTGCCCGCATATTCTCGTTTAGATTCCGGAATGTCTCGATTTGGACGGCATTTCTAATTTCAAGTATTCTGATCCATGTTTCCAGATCTTCAACTATATCGGGGTTAAACAGCATTTTTCCAACTTTTTTAATCTGAGACGGGAATCGTGTTTCGTTAAGCATTCCGAAACGTTTATTCAAATCGATCAATCTTTGTATGTTGCTTGTAAATGTTATAAAAGCGATTCTAAGGTCTTCTATGGGGGCATTTATACTCTTTTTTAAACTGTCGACATTAAATCCCTTCATTTCCCAAACATATAGCTTTTCCTTATATTCTGCCCTCATAAGATCTTCATTCTCTTGCTTAGTGACGGGCGGAGCGGGTTCGACGCCACTCATTATTTTCTGTTCCTTAACGCCGATATCGTTAATAATGTTATCTATAATATCCTTTGTGATTTCTATTTTCTGTAAATTCGAGTATACGAACATTTTATTGACTATATTCCTTAAATCCCTTATTTTCAAATTATTAAAATGTACGATATATTTCGCTACCTCCGGGCTTATTCTTATTTTCCATTTTTTTAAGAAATATGCCAGCAAACGCGCCCTGTCTTTCAGATTAACTCGTTTAATTTTTGTTGTAAATCCGCTGTTAATTATTGCTAAGGTTTTTCCCGAAAGAGGCAATGATTTAATTGGTTTTGTTGAAGTAATTACTGTTCTTACGCCTTTATTGTAAAAGAATTCGAGTAGAACTTCAAAAAGATTTGTAATGGATCTGTATTTAAGCAATATATCGATGTCATCGACAAGAAATACTTTTATTGATTTAAGTTGAGTGAGAATTGTCTTATCTTTTTTCATAAGGGATTCAAAGTTAATCAGACTATCCTGATTTAGCAGGAATACGGATTCTTCTATTTTTCGTTGGATAAGATAGTTGCCGATTGAATGTAGAAGATGCGATTTGCCCATGCCGCTTTCCGAAGTAATTATAAGCGGATTATAAGCGGGTTCTTTCTTTGTTACGAAACCGAGAATTACCTGGTAGAGATCTCTGTTGAAATCACCAATCACATAATTTTGAAAAATGTAATCTCTTTTCAGTGAGGAGAGATTATCCTTAAGATCAGGATAATTAGCCACACTTTCACCTCACCTTTTTGCTGTATTTCCCTTTAATGGAAGATAAGACCTTATTGCTTATTAATTTTAATGTTTCTATTACTCCGATTCCGGATATTGCAATGGCTTCTATTTGATCCCAATTTCTCAAATTAAGAGCTTTGCTTAAATTATCGATTGAAGTAAGATCCACCACATCTCTTTTGTTAAATTGAAGAACAACAGGGATTTCATCTATAGACAAATCGTTCTTTTTAAGATTCTCATTCATGTTTTCTATATTCTCGACATTATCCTCAAATCTGGATTGTTGAGAATCGGCAACGAAAACTACACCGTCCGCACCTTGCAGTACGAGTTTTCTTGTCGAGTCGTAATAGACCTGTCCCGG
>JAACEC010000076.1 GCA_011682715.1 Pseudomonadota bacterium | reverse complement strand
GTTAATTGAATTACATCAAGAAGGGAGAGCATATATGCCAAAAGGCTTTCCGCTCCCTGATTCAAACTTTTTCCATTAGGGGTTAGACCGTCGGAACATCCGCCGGTTCTGAAATCATACATCGATGTGTTTTTATCGTTAAGTCCCAAAAACCAATTAAATGCTGTTTTCATTTTTATTAAATACTCGGGCTTTTTATAAATAGCATAAGCGGTCCGTAACATCTCAATTGTCGCCATTGCATCTACCGGTTGCTGATCGAAGTTCACTCTCTTATTCCCCTTCTTATACCATCCGTTGGATCCGATCAGAGAAAGGAACCCGTTTTTAAACGTTTCATTTATCAGAAACTCCATCGACTCAAGAGCTGTATTTATGTACTCTACATTCACTACTATATCATATGCTAACATCAGAGACTTCGGAACAAAGCCGTTTGAATAGGCAAGAACAGGCTCAAACCACTGCCAATCGGGTGATGATTGGGTTTTATAAAGATGAACGATCTTATCTGCCAGCAGTTTTATCCCTTTTCGTATCGATGTTGCTCCGGGAAATCGTTTGTTGTAGTAGTAAAGCCCTATAAGAGCAAGAGCACTCCCTCTAAGGTTAAGCTCCTCAATATGAGGTAAAGCCCTGTCAAAATTGTTTTTGGCTACCGGTGTAATCCAATCGGGGGCATATTTCATCGCATAACCGAGCCCCCAAAGGGCTCTCCCGAACGAATCGTCGGACCCTGTCTCGTCGAGATATTCCCTGTTATAACCCAGGAAATTATGGAATCGTCCGTCCATCCTTTGCATATAAACTACAAATGAAAGGTATCTGTCGAGTAAGTCAATCGCTTTTTTATCTCCCACTAAATTGTAGTACTTCGTTGCAACAACAATAGCCCGTGCGTTATCATCAAGGCAATAACCGTGCTTTCTGTCGGGTATGCTTCCTGAACTATGCTGTAACAGTCCCGTATCGTCTGTCATCCTGATAAGGTGTTTCAATGTCGGCTCCGGATAGTTCGTTTTCATTATTCTTTTCTTGTCCTTTTCCTGAACGGTGGCGATATTTCTCCTCTTCAACACATCATGGAAAACATCGAGATAGGCTCTGGCAACATTTTTCCAAATCATGCTTCTGCCGTATTGGTAAGCTCTCTTTCTCGCAAGGTTCATGGAGACTTCATCCTCCAAATATTCTAAAATTGCCCTTGCTATTGAATTCGAATCTCTAAAATCAACGATTTTACCCCTATCATCGTCCAGTAATTCCACCGCATACCAATAGGGTGTGGATATAATCGCCTTCCCTGCTCCGAGAGCATAGGCAAGCGTTCCGCTAACGACCTGTTCTTCGTTAAGATAAGGTGTGATATATATATCAGAAGCCATAAGGAACTTTGTCAGGTCTTCAAGGGAAATGAATTTATTGAGAAAGAGAACATTGTTCTCCACGTTTAAATCTTCCGCTAGTTTCTTTAGGCTCAGTCGGTACTCTTCCCCGGAAATCTTCTTTATATTGGGATGTGTGGCACCCAAAACAATATAAACAATATTGGGGAACTTCTTCTTTACCTCCGGTAATGCCTTTATCACATATTCTATCCCCTTTCCCGGATTGATCAACCCGAATGTTATTAAAATTTTTTTCCCTGAAAGATGAAATTCATCCTTATAAAAAGAGGTGTCTACGAACGGGATATCCGGAATCCCGTGCGGTATGTAAACGACCTTGTCATCCCCGAGACCGTAAATATCTTTACTCATCTGAAGTGCTTTTTTACTGAGAACAACGATTCTGTCCGAATATTTAAACAGATCATGATACGATTTCATATACTCCTCGTTGGGTTTCTTCAGAATTGTGTGCAATGTCGTTATTATGGGCATATTCAATTTTTTTAATAAAATCGATATGTAATCTCCCCCCGGTCCACCGAAAATACCGAATTCGTGCTGTAAGTTTATAATTTCCGGATTTGCTATATTGATAAAATCTCCTGCCTCACTGTATTTCAATTGATCATTCTGATAAATTTCGAACTTGACCGTATCGGGATAGTTATACCCATCTATTGTATCGTTCATGGCAACGACATTGATTTTCACCCGGCCGTGTTTTGCTATTGCATTGGAAAGATCTGTCGTAAATGTGGCAATACCACATTTCCTCGGAAGATAATTCCCAACAAAATAAACGGAATTTTTAATGAGACCTTTGCGTCTCTTTTTTGTTTCCATAACTTATACCTCTTTATTAAAATTACACAATAGTATTATACAATATTATTTGAAATCGTCAATTGATATTGTAATTTTTCAATTTTTTTCGGGGAACAAAACAGTGGTTGGTAAAAAACCCGAATGAGTATAAACCGTTAAATAGAGCGGGTTTGCAACTCGGGAATACGCTGCGTTCACCCGAGATTTTCTAACAACAGCAAAAATCTCGACACATAAGAATCGGAATTAATACCATTTTTTTACAATGCAGGACAATATTATCTTGACTAAATCTTACAATTATGGCTTACAATTATGGTATTTATTGCAATATTTAATTAAGAAGGAGGCTTTAATGAAACAGGGTTTTACATGGAAATTCTTGATAATATTCATAGTTTTGATTCTAGCTCTTTGGCAGCTTAGTTATACCGTTAAATTTATGGTGCTTACCGACCAGCAGAAAGCTAAAATGGATCCGGTTAAATTATCAAGGCTTGAAAACAGGGCAATTCATCTCGGGCTTGACCTCAGCGGAGGGATGCATATCGTTTTGGAAGTTGATAAGTCAAAATTGAGACCCGAAGACGCAAAAGGTGCAACAGACAGAGCTCTCGAGGTCATTAGAAACAGAATAGATCAATACGGCGTTTCAGAACCTACCATACAGAAACAGGGAAGCGATCGTATTCTCGTGGAACTACCCGGTATTGTCGATAAAAGCAGAGCAAGAGAACTTATCGGAAAGACCGCTCTTCTCCAGTTTAAGCTCGTTATGAACAGCACAAAAACCCAGGAAATCATAAAGAAAATCGACGATGCATTATCAAAATCAGATCTTGCCAAGCAGGATTCAACCTATGCTGAAAATATGTTTTCCAGTATAGCAATTTATAACGGATATAGCATAAAGGTACTGAAAAGCGATGTACCTTTGGTGGAAAAACTTCTCAAAAGAGATGATGTAAAATCGGCAATTTCATCAGATGTGCAGTTTTTATGGGGACCCAATCCGAAATCATCCGACAAAGAGGAAAGAGATTTATACCTCGTTTATAAAAAAGCACTCCTCACCGGAGCCGCCATTGTCGATGCAAGAGCGGGAATCGGTACATCAAACAACCCAATGGGGGTAAAAGTAGATATTACAATGACACGTAAAGCCGCTGGTAAATGGGCGGCAATTACGGGAGCGAACATCGGCGAAAATATCGCAATCGTTCTTGATAATACCGTTCAATCAGCCCCCAGAGTTATGAGTAGAATACCCAACGGCAGAAGCGAAATCGAAATGGGAAGTTCAACCATGGACGATGCAAAGGCCCTTGCCGTTATACTGAAAGCCGGAGCTCTGCCTGCACCTGTTAAGATCATCGAGGAGAGAGTTGTAGGTCCTACAATGGGGCTTGATTCCATTAAACAGGGAGTTAACGCAATTTTAATTGGCGGACTACTAGTTCTTCTTTTTATGGCAGTTTATTATAACCTTTCAGGGCTTGTCGCTGACTTCGCACTTGCTTTTAACGTTTTAATCCTTCTCGCTACATTGTCTCTTTTTAGGGCAACACTTACACTTCCCGGGCTTGCAGGTATTGTCCTAACAATCGGTACGGCAGTCGATGCAAACGTTCTCATATTCGAAAGAATCAGGGAAGAAACACGAGCAGGAAAAACATATAGAACAGCCATCGATGCCGGTTATGAAAAGGCATTCACAACCATTCTTGATGCAAATGCAACATCATTGCTCTCCGCATTAATTCTCTATTGGTTTGGTTCCGGCGAAATCAAAGGATTTGCAGTTACCCTCAGCATCGGTATCATTGTAAGTTTCTTTACCGCCATATTTATGACAAGAGTATTTTTCGATTGGGCGGTAACAAAATTTAACATTAAAAAGATAAAGATATAGTGAGGAGGATGTAATGCTTACAATATTCAAAAATACACACATAGATTTCGTAGGGTGGAGGAGAAAAGCATATATTATTTCCGGAACCCTCCTTTTGATCGGGATTGTCTCGATTATTGCTCATCACGGATTAAACTACGGTATCGATTTTACCGGAGGGTCATTAATCCAAGTACATTTTAACAAAAGTATAAACACCGAAGAGGTTCGTTCTATCGTTTCTGAAACAGGGTACGGTGGTGCTATAATACAGCGATTTGGGAAAACTAACGATTATGCTATCAAAATAATAAATAAAGCCAAAGTAATTGAAGATACGACCGGTCCCGAAATCGTGGAAGCTTATGTGGAACCCAATCCCACAAACGGTGAAAACCAAATCATCGTACATGTAAGGGCTTACGATAAACAATCCATTATCTCTAATATTCAATACTCTCTTATCCCATTTAAGAAAGCGAAAGAGGAAGACGTAATAAATGTGCAACCTGCTGATATGTATGACAGCGAACTCGAAGATGGAGTATTTAGTCTCAGAACTCTCGGTTTGAAACAGGGAGAGGTTAAAACAATCTACCTTCGAGCTATAGACTCGAACGGAAATATCGGAACACCCGATTCTATACAGTTCAAAATCTCGGCAACGGGACAAAAGGCATCAGTCAATGATATCAGATCTGAGATAAAGAAAAATGTCAATGTAAATAAATCAAGCAATGAAGTCAAAAAGAGTAACGGAGAAATCTTAAAAGCGGCATTTGAGAAAAAATACGGTGTCGGCAGTGTGAGGATTGATAGAGAGGATATGGTAGGACCTAAGATAAGCAAAGAGTTGCAGTACAAAGCAATTTGGGTCGTTCTTCTCGGCATACTAGCGATGTTGATTTATGTCTCATTCAGATTCTCATTCAGGTTTGGTGTGGCAGCCATTATAGCTCTTTTCCATGATGTTCTGATAACCGTGGGATTGGTTTCCATGTTCAACGTAGAGGTAAACACAGAAACCATTGCGGCTTTGCTTACGTTAATCGGATATTCCATTAACGACTCTATCGTCGTATCAGATCGTATAAGAGAAAACATTAAAAAGCTTAGAAAGGAAAATTTTGTTACTATCGTAAATCGTGGTATTAACGAAACATTGTCCCGTACAATTATAACATCCTTTACAACATTCCTCGTTTTATTCGTTTTGAGTCTGGTTGGAGGTCCTGTAATCAGAGGATTCTCAAATACTCTTATGTTTGGTGTTATAATCGGAACATACTCATCGATTTTTGTTGTGGCGCCTATCGTTGTTGAATGGGAACTTGCCTCTCCAAGTAGAAATTTGAAGATGAAATAAAATTATTACTTGGAAATTATACGATTTATAAAGGGGCAGCTTTTGCTGCCCCTTTATCTTGCAAAAAAAAATATTAAGCATATAATAAATCTATGAATGAATTGATTTTCTTTTTCAAACATCGAAGAAGAGGAATAGAGGCTTTTAAACAGTTGCATAAACTGAATTTGGCTCTTTACGCTTCCGTGTCAAAAGAAGAATTAGTTCATGATAAATCGGGGGAATATAAAGTTGAAAGGTGTTACAAATTTACTTTTTATTCACAAAGTAAAAGGAGGGCATATTAAATGCCATAAAAGACTATAGGGATGAAATAATAAACATAGAGGTTCTTGAAGATGAATGATGAATTTGAAATTCTTATAAACGAAGTAAAGGAGAATAAAACCAACGGGGATATTGAATTAGCTCGAATGGTTATTTACTTTTTACTCGATCATTTTTCTTCCCTCATCGAGAATGACATTCGAGAAATTGGTTATGCATTGGGGAAAAGCAAAAGTGAAATGGCTAGCATCCAGAATATAGCTCAAATTCTAATCGACCTTCACGATTCTCCTAAACTTCTACATACCAAACTTATCGAATTCAAAGAAAAAACGGATATCAACTACACAGATGGTATGGTTTTTAATTTCATACAAACTCTCGATTCCCCCGTTAGAATTATTACAATAAGCAGAAGTTCAACGGTAAAAAGGGCATTAATACAGTTATCGAGGAATAATCTTATAAAGAATCTCTATATCATCCGCTCCTATCCGGGTCTTGAAGGAGTTGAATTGCACAAAGAACTTATGGAACTGGGGATTAACAGCACATCCGTTTATCTTGCCGAAATTAATAAATATATTCCGGAAATTGATATGGCAATAAGCGGAGCCGATGCAATCACCGATGATTATATCGTCAACAAGCTGGGTACACGTCTCCTCTTCGAATATGCGATTTTGAATAAAAAACAAACAATTGTTTTAGGTAATCCGTTAAAACACATTGTTAGAGATATTCTCATAAACGATCGTATTTTCGAAAAGGTCCCTATTAAGTATATTACAAAAATTTACGACTGAGTAATATTGTATTCGCTTATAAGCCCTTTCAGCTGATCAATAATTTTTAGAAAATGTCCGATTCCATCTTCGCTTTTACCACCCAGTATTTTTTCAAAATCCGCAATAAGAGCATTCTTATCGCTGAGTATCTCTTCTATATTCCTGTCTTTTAATATATCAACAGCAATATTGGTGGCAACAATAGCTGTGGGATCACAGGGTCCGCATTCCATCTTTATTTCACTTATCTTGCCATCTTTGATGTTCGCAAATATGGAAACAATATCTCCATCCGGATTATCACAGATTGAACCGTGGGATTCAATATCTGCATTTTCGATCTGACCAAAATTTTCCCTTCTTATATTTTTGATAAAATAGTTTCTGATTAAACTGTCCATATTAAAAAATCGGTACCTCCTTTAATCTTTCAAGTTCCTCTTCAATTGCATTCACAAAAACATCTATCTCTTCTTTCGTGTTGTAAAGATAGAACGATGCACGAAATGCCGGGAACCATATTCTATTGATTTTTCCCTCTTTTAATTTTTGGTTAAACCAACTGTTTACACAGAACATCCCGGATCTTATCATTATATTATACTTGTCACTTAATCGTTCATCGAACATCTTTTCATTATCATCTAATCGCGTAGGCTTTCTTATGAAAAAAGTACAGATTCCGGATCTCTCTTCAGGATCTTCCGGTCCTATTATGTGTATTTCTTCATGTTTTTCAAGTTTCTCTGTGATATATTCATTGAGTTCCATTTCGTGTTTATCAATATTTCCTCGCCCAACTTTCTCGAGGAAATCACATGCCGCTCCTGCTGCTATCATGCCTGCATAATCCTGGAGTCCGGCTTCGAACTTCATGGGAGGCGAAAGATATTCCGGTGCCTTATCAAGGTAGGTATTGCTTATCGTGTCTCCTCCGACGTTGTATCTCCCTAGCGATTCCAATAAATTGTATTTACCATACAAAACACCCATTCCCGAAGGCCCCATCATTTTATGTATGCTAAATGCGAGAAAATCGACATCAAGCTTATTGACATTTATCATCTTATGGGGAACACTTTGCGCTCCGTCCAGAAGGACCAGGGCATTATATTTATGGGCAAGTTTTACGATTTCACCAGCCGGAATGGTATAGCCATCGAGGTTTGATGTATGTACCATACTTAGCAATTTCACCCTACCGTTTTGTTCCTTAAGGATACTCTCCAACCGGTTTAAA
>JAACEC010000075.1 GCA_011682715.1 Pseudomonadota bacterium | reverse complement strand
AACCCTCTAATCGGTGCCGCAGGTGTTTCTGCCGTGCCGGATTCGGCAAGGATTGTTGAAAAAGTCGGTAGAGCGGAAGATCCGGATAATCATCTTCTCATGCATGCCATGGGACCAAATGTAGCAGGAGTCATCGGGACGGCGATTGCAGCGGGAATCTTTTTATCGATAATGGCATGAAGAAAATTATCGGTTGTAAGATTGTCAGGTTGAAGGAAACGGATTCGACTAATAGAGTGGCATTAAGTCCGGAGTATGCGATGCAACCTCCCGGAACAGTTATAATAGCGAGGAGGCAAACTGCAGGAAAGGGGAGAAAGAAGCGGGTCTGGTACTCCGAGGAAGGGGGAATTTACATGTCGATTCTTTTTAATGAGGTGGATAATTTCGGTTTCTTCTATAAATTTGCCATACTTGCGGCTCTCGGAGTTAAAGAAACATTGGAACGATTAACCCATGATTTCTTTTTCATAAAATGGCCCAACGACATTTACTTTCATGATAAAAAAATATGTGGTATTCTCCTTCAAAGTACGACACAAGGGGAAAGTAATCGTGTTGTAATCGGAATAGGGATTAATATTAATAACAGCGTTTTTAATTTACCCGAAGGAATCAAGGAAAAATCTACCAGCTTGACGGATATAACGGGGAAAGTATATGATATTGAAAATATCGAGGCGGATATCTTGGAGAGATTAAACAAGTATTATGCGTCGGTCGAAAACGGAGACTTTAAATTCTACTTGCCTGCGATTAACGAATTTCTATATAAGAAAGGAGAATATACAGAATTCCTTTTAGGCGTTAACGTTAGGGGGCTCAAAATAATTGGAATAGACGAAGAAGGAAGGTTGATTGCGGAAGATAGAAACGAGAACAGATTGAATCTGGATTTCGGGGAAGTGCTGTAAATGACGGCTAAGAAACTAGTTTTATTGGGAAAAATTCTTTCGTTTATTCCGAGGAACATACTCTATTTTTTCGGCGGAATCATAGGGATGATTCTTCCGTCAATATTAACCGAGAGAACAAAGATTTTGTATAAGAATTATTCTGTTATTGCACCGGGAAAAAACAGAAAACGTTTGGCAAAAAGGGAATTCCAGCACATAGTCTGGAATTACATAGATTTTTTAAGAATCCCCTATTTAAAAAAGGAAGATATTCTTAGAATATGCCCCACTTCTCATCTAAAATTACTTGATGAATACCGTAATAAAAAAGGATTGGTTCTCATTCCGGCACACGTCGGTAATTTCGACTTTGCCAGTTCGTTCATTTCATCCTTTAACGGGGTTAAAACAGTTACCGTAGCGGAATCTTCCGGTCCGGGTGAAGAGATGTTTAATTTGTTTGCTAGTTATAGAGGGGCTTTCGGGATGAGAGTATTAAAGCTTGAGGATAAGCTGACAATGTTTAATTTATACAGGGCATTGCAAGGCGGTGAGATGGTTATTCTTCTTGGGGATAGAGATATTTTAGGTAATGGGGAAACAATACTATTTTTCAATAAGAATGCCTCTTTCCCAAAAGGTCCGTATTATCTTGCTTATAAATTGAAGAAACCACTGTTCGCTGCCTTTATTATGCGTAATCCGAGAAGACGAAGAGAATATTATGTTATTGAAAAAGAGATAAAATTCGATGACCTCTTTTCAATTGATAAAAAAAATGCTATAAAAACAATAATGGAGAGGTTTGTTAGAGAACTGGAGAATGTGATAAGAGAGTATCCCGATCAATGGTTGGTGTTTCAACCTCCTTGGTAATTATATGAAAATATTATATGTCACGGAAAACTACTATCCACATATGGGTGGAATAACCGAGCATGTACATCATCTTGCCATAGAAATGCAAAAAAAAGGACATGAAGTAATGATTCTCACAGGGGGAGCCAATAGGAAAGGGAAAGACAATACACCGGATGATGTACCTACCATAAGAGTGGGAAAGTCGATTTTGTTTCCCGCGAACAAATCATTTACACGATTTACATTTATGAAACATCCCTATAAAGATATAAAACAGATAATGGATAAGTATAATTTTGATGTCGTTCATCTTCACGGGCCTATCACGCCGTTTTTTCCTATGGCAACACTGAAAATGGCTCCGCATCTTCGTGTAGTGACATATCATGCCGCCCATGAGAAAAATCATCTTTATTATCTCCTCTCAAGGTTGATAGACGATTATTTTAAATTGCCCCACGGTATGATTGCGGTATCAAAGGTGGCGGAGCGATCGGCGAAGCTCTATATCAACAGAAATGATTTTACCATAATTCCCAATGGTATCGATACGAATAAATTTTCCCCTTTGGTAAAACCGCTTCCGTATTTGGGTGATAATAAGAAAAATATTCTTTTTGTGGGGAGATTCGAACCGAGAAAGGGATTGAAATATCTTTTGAAGGCATTTCCCATTATAAAGAAGAAAATCCCCGATGCGAGGCTTGTAATTGTCGGAGGTGGATTTTACAAAGGTTTTTATAAAAAATATATTTCGGCAAGATATGGGAAAGATATACATCTTGCAGGATTTGTTCCCGGCGAAGAATTACCGCGATACTATGCTTCGTGTGATGTTTTCTGCTCCCCGGCTACGGGTAACGAAAGTTTCGGTATTATCTTGCTTGAAGGAATGGCAAGTAAAAAATGTGTTGTAGCCTCGGATATAAGCGGATACAGGCAGGTGATCGATCACGGGGAGAATGGTATATTGGTCCCGCCTGAAGACCCGGTAAAGCTTGCCGAGGCAATCACAGAGATTTTGAGTAATGATAATTTAAGAGGAAAAATTGCTCAAAAAGCAAGAGAAAAAGCGGAACACTACTCATGGAAAAAGGTTGCCAACAAGGTTGAGTCCTATTACAATACATTGATGGCGGACAATGGTTTTATTTGATTTTCTCTTTATTTCAATTTTTATAAATTTCGTAATGTGGCATTTTGAATTCCGGAGAAGGAATAAATTCCCCGTTATACTTCTGTTTCACCAGATTGAGACAAAATGGAGACCGGGAGTCGGTTGGAATTACGTAAAACAGTTCGAAGCATTCATGTATTACCTTAAAAAGCATAATTACAATATTTTACCTGTCACCGTTTTGCTCGAAAAAAATCATACATATTCGGGAAAGGATGTTATTATCACATTTGACGACGGTTATGAAGACATCTACGAATATGTACTGCCGATTATGAAACGATACGGTTTTCCCTTTGCGATTTTTCCTATAGTTGATTTTATAGGAAAATACAATGATTGGGATTTTGTCGTGGGACCGAAAACAAAGCATCTTTCGGAGAAGCAGCTCAAAATACTGGCTAAGAATAAGCTAGTAACTATTGGCAGCCACTCGCTCAATCACCTGGATTTGAAAAGGGTATCCGGGGAAATTGCCGAAAGAGAAATCAACGAATCAAAAAGGGAACTCGAAGGCATTCTCGGTAAATCGGTAGAGATATTTTCCTATCCATTTGGAAAATACAACGAAAAGGTGAGAAGAACCGTTATAAGAAGCGGGTATAAAATGGCTTTATCGTACTATAAAGGTAATAAAAAATGCGATATGTTTGCAATTCCCCGAACCGGGGTCTATGCTATCGATTCGATTTTTGATTTTGCCGTAAAGTTGCACAGATATGTTCCCGTGCTTTCTTGGTATGAGGATCTGAAGGGAAGAACGATTAATCTTCTTTCCGATTTAGCCTGTAGCAATAAGAGGAAGAATGAGATTTGCTAAATTTTTAATTCTTTTTCCGGTGTTGATTTTTATCGAGTCATCGAATATTTCGGGAGACAACTTCTCGGATTTGCTAATCAATCAGGATTATTCCGTGTATTTGAGGAGCGTTGATACCTTGGGTCAAGAGAAGCGACTTCTGCTAAAATCGGTTTATTTTACACAGTATATGATCGATTATTACAACGACGAATATGATGATTCCATCGTTGCAATCGTAAAAGTTGCCGATAAAATTATCCCCGAAAGCGACACCGATTATTTTACTAAAGGCGGTATATACCTGAATTACGCATTTTATTTACAATTCAAAGGGAATATGTGGGGTGCATTGAATTACGGAAACAAAGGAATTAAGTGTTTGAAAAAAGTTCCGAAAAACAGCCCGCTATATGACGATGCTCTTCTCGGCGTTGCTATATACGATTATGGAATAGGGAAACTGTTTTTTAGCAAAAAGAAGGTAAAACGTGGGCTTGAGGAATTTGATTATGTTTCGAGAAACGGTGATTATTTTGGTATATTGGCTAAAAATCTCAGAATTTTGTTATTATATAATGAGAACAAGTTCAATGAGGGGCTGAAAGAGTCCTTTGCTTTGCTGGAAAAATACCCGGATTCGCGACTTGTTCTTTGGGATGTTGTAAAGGGTATGCGGTATAAAAACAAATATGATAGTTTAATCGTATATGGTGATCTGCTCGTGAACAACATAAAAAAGGATACGATTCCTAATAATTACAATCTTCTTACCGTATACAAATGGGAGATTGATGCTTGTATAAAATTGAAGAAATTTAATAGGGCTCGAAAAATGCTTGATACCATTATTACTCTGAAAGTGAAAAATCGATATTTGAGAAATGTAGAGAAGCTAAAAATAGGTCTTATCGACCGTTATTCACACGTTTTAAGGCGAAACTGATTGAGACTTGTGATGTGCAAAAAAACGGGAATAAATAAAAGTGATTATTTTATGATAGAAAGTAATAGAGTTGAAGTGGTAAGATGTGGAAGATAATTATAGAATCTTGACAAAAGTGCATTAGGTAATTATATTACCTTGTGGCGTAGGAGGTGTATTGAATGAATAATAGTAATGAAGAATTAAACAAGAACAAAACCGAGGAGGCAAGTAACGTTGAAAACAGAAAGGAAAGCAGCGTTGCAGGAAACAGGAGCAAAAAAAAACGCAAGGGAAAACGTTCACTTGCCAAAGCGGAAAAAGAGAATGTAATTTTAAATAAGAAATTAAAGGATGCCGAACGGCAATCCGAACAGTATCATATTGAAATGGTAGAGTATAAGAATCGTTTTCTCAGAGCAATGGCTGATCTCGAAAATTACAGAAAGAGTATCCAGAAAGAGCTCGAAGAGGTTAGAACGAGGACGAAAGAGTCGTTGTATATCGATATAATATCGATTTTGGATAATTTTGAAAGAGCGTTGCAATCATTTAAAAAAGATAATATTGACGATCATACGATATCTGTCATAAAAGGGATAGAGATGATATACAAACAGTTTCACAACCTTCTTGAAAAGGAAGGGGTAAAACCCTATTCAAGTGTTGGAGAGCGTTTTGATCCGAGGAAACACCATGCACT
>JAACEC010000074.1 GCA_011682715.1 Pseudomonadota bacterium | reverse complement strand
CGCAGAATGGGAACTGTCATTTAAAAATTCTGCATAGTACAAATTATCTCCATTATTCCCTGTATATAAAATTGTATCCCCTCCGAGATTTAAAACCGAGTATAGCTGTGATTCAACAAAAGGATCATAAGGACCTTCTGTTTGCCATAAAAATTCCCCGTCTTTTGATATTTTGAACATGTACCCCCCCACAGAGCAATATTCGCTTAGGTTAATAGGCGTCTCATATATTCCTGCCAATATATACCCGTCAGAAATTTCAGCTATAGATGAGATTCTGCTCCCCTTAGTGTTTACATATTCATAATCATTTTCCCATTCCATATATCCTATTGAATTCAATTTTATAATATATGTTTCATCGGTGCTTAAAAAAGATGTCCCGTGTCTATATGCAACAAGGATAAATCCGCCATCGGAAGTTTCAATAATATCCGAGCATTTATTATTGTTATATTCACCGAGTATTTTGGTCCATTGAATATTACCCTGATTATCTAACCTAATAAGTACGATATCCGATGCATTTTCTCCAAATGATTCGGTATTTCCGGCAACAAAATATCCTCCGTCATTTGTTTTTATTATCTTAATCCCTGAATCTTTATTTAGCCCCCCCCAAAGTTTCCCCAAAGGTGGTTTTACAGAATTATCCGAAATTTTGATAAACAATGGATCAGACCAATAAGATAAAATACCGTCTCTGTTTTTAACCCTTAGTTTGATTTTGTACTCTCCACTATTAATATATTGATGATATACTTTAAGTGTTTCATTTTGAGGTAAATACGAACTCCAGTGAGAGATATGATTATCTCCAAAATTGATTTGATACGATAGTAAACCGTTATTGTTGTCCTTAGCAGCAGCTTTTATGACGATATTTTCATATGTGTTTGCGGTATCTTTTACATATGTATAGCTTAACTTTGGCGGAATTTCCCAAAAGAAAGAACAACTGGTAAATAATTCCAATAAAAGAAATAAAAACAATACTGTACTATTCTTTATCATTACCCCTCCTTCATTTCATAAGATATTATTAATATTATTATTTATTCCTTGTCCTGTCAAACAGATGTAATACTCAACTGCATTCACAGCGCAGGCAGATCATTTCGTCCCCTACAATGAGCGAATCGGCTATACCAGACACTCAATGTTGTCATGCTGGACTTGTTTCAGCATCTCCATTACCGGAATGAAATCGTGGGAATAAAAAGGAACCCTCTCTTTCATTTATTTCCATTATGTGATTAATATGTCTATACCTATCTACCCTCTTTTCTCCCGTAATTTATATATAATAGATTCCGAAACAGTAAGGAGAGTGTTTGGAATATATTGTAATTCCCTTTCTTTTGTTCCTCGTGGCACTTGTCGCTCCTGTTATAGGTAGTGGTGGTGGTCCTCTTAATGCCCCGATTTTGTATTGGTCGGGATTAAACTTTAAGACACAAGCTATTCCTTTGAGTCTTCTTTTGAGCATTGTAACGACGGTTACGGCGGGAATTAATTACATGAGGCACAAACTGGTCAGGTTTGACATAGGTCTTCCCGTTATGATTGTCGCCGTCTTCATGGCACCTCTCGGAGCGACTATGTCAGTTTTCATAAGACAGGAAGTGCTTATTATCATATTTGCCGCTCTGGATTTTGTTGCGGGGTTCCTGGTTCTCACCGGATGGATGCCTGTTTTTCATGTGAAATCAAAACGATGGAAATGGATAATAGGGCTTTTCGTAGGCGGAATACTCGCATTTCTGGCGGGACTCATAGGAAGAGCGGGAGGGCCGCTTTTTATACTTCTCCTACTCGTTCTCGGTTATGAGGGGAGAGAAGCCGCCGCAACGGGGATTGTTATTGCAGCGTGTAGCTCCATAACCGGTTTTGCCGGGCATATTCCTCATATGGAGATGAACTGGACACTCGCCGCCATAAGCATTGTAGCCGTTTTTATTGCAAGCCAGATAGGTTCGCATTTTATGATAAGAAAGGTGAGTAATAAAAATGTGAAGAGGGCTTTTTCCATACTGCTTTTACTGGTTGCCACCAAACTTATATTTGACGCTCTGCATATCATGCTTTAGTTTGTCGTTTGATTTTACGGAGCAATCGCCTCTTTCTTTTTTTGAGGTCATCGTAGAAATACCTAGAATTATCATTTCCCAGTTCCATCATTAAGCGGCATTTATTGAGTCCTTCATTTGTTATTTTTAATGCCATATCGATCTGCTTCGTTCTATGTTCGTGATATTTGGCAAGTTCTACGACAGCGTAGAGTTCATCTTTTTCCTCTTCCCATAGGACAGAGGCTTTATTGATGTCTTCCCTTTTAAGTAACATCGATAGATTTTTTTTCGCTTCTTTTCGCAGAGTATCGTTATTTCCGCTTCTGATGAGATTTTCAAAATGCGCTTTTGCCTCCTGAGGGATATGTTTGTTCTTCAAATAGTTTGCCGCTGACAGGGAAATAAGATCGTGTGGAGATTCGGCAGGGTTGCCCATGAGATCATCAAGGAGTTTTATAATAAATGCAAGTGAAAGTATATCGAATCTATTATGCTCAATCACTGCGTTTATCTTTTCTTCGTTACCATTTTTCAAGAAGTCGAAATAGACATAGGGAATGAGAGCTCCAGGAATATCATCAGACCTTGTATAGTTCAAGATTCCTCTCTCGACATCCTGTAATGATGCACTACCGAGATACCTTCTAAGAAATGCTCTGCACGGATATAGGAGATCGATATGACTGGTATCGGTGAGCTCGGATTGCATCCTATTTAAGATAAATCTGGTTTCGAGAATGTGTGTGTCGAACCCTTTTCCGTTGTATGAAGCAATGTAATTGTATCTACTTATAATGTCGTTGATCTCCTCAAGCATGGTATGTTCCGAAGAAGGAGATTCCAAAAAAAATTGTTTGGTAGTAAAATCGGTATCGGTAAAGTATCCGAATCCCACGAGGAAAGGAATTGTTCCCGCTCCGCCGGATAGCCCGGTTGTCTCCGTATCGAAAAAGAGAATTTCCTTTACATCAATTATGGCACTCTCAGGGAGCGTGATTTTTGTTATCTCCTCCAATGTAAATGTGGTATGTAGTGTGTACTTCCCCATTGTGAGGGGGAAAGGATACTTCTTTTCGTATATCCGGAAGTTGTTCCCCGTTCTTGTATTTTCCCCCCTATTTTCCTTTGAGAGACGTTTCAATTGATCTTCAATGTTCATGGGACAGGATGAATTTTATGAGATTCAGGGCATTTTCTTTTCCGTGTTCCCCCACATCGAGGGCGGGTCCAACACATGAGGGGCATCCGTTTTTGCACGGGCATCCCGTTATGAGTTCTCCGGTTTCGATTAAGACATCGTAAAACAGCTCCATAAGCTTTCGAGACAGTCCGATGCCGTTGGGGTAATTGTCGTAAATGAAAATCGTCGGTTTATCGGTTTTCGGATAGCGTACGTATGTGGAAACGCTTATGTCGCGGTGATCGCACATAAGATGGATAGGAGCTATGTTCTTCAATACATTTGCAAATCCCTTCATAGCTCCGACAAAGTCGTCATCACTCATTCCGTTTTCCATATGGTCGTAGTTCAATTCAATCCATACGGCGCTTGTATCCATTTCAAGTTCCGGTAACTCGATTTTACCCCAGCCGATGTTTTCATGGGTGAACAGTTTAATCTTCTTAAATATTGTCGGTGTACTGCGAACGCTTATATCTCCGTAATTCAGCTTTCCGAATCCAAATATCTTCTCTTCGTCTTCGTATAATATATCAATGGTCGTTTTCATTTCAGCGTCGGTATAGTAACCCACGTCGACCTTTTTCACATACGCCTTTTTTTTCTCCCAGTCGAGATTGTCCACATGGTATTGAATCCCCCTGTGTATGTAGATTGCATCTTTATGAAGTAACATCGGAGCGCTGAAGTAATCCATCTCTCCGATTACCTTGTTAGGGGAGCTTGATATGTCTACAATAACGAAATTCTCCGTCGTAGCACTTCTGAGACTTATCTCTTCGGCAGGATAGATAGCCTCCGTCCAGTACCATTTGTTCTCGGAATGATGGAGTATGCCATTATCCTCGAGATATTTCAGTATTTCCTCTGTTGTATCGACACCGAATTTCTCTCCGTCGGAAAAGGGTAGTTCGAATGCAGCACATTTTATGTGGTTGATGAGAATTATCAGATTATTGGGATTTATAATGCCCGATTCGGGGGAATTCCCGAAGAAATAATCGGGGTGATTGATCATAAACTGGTCAATGGGGGCGCTTGAAGCTACAATTATGGAGATTGCCGTGGAATTTCTCCTGCCGGCTCTTCCCGATTGCTGCAGAAAACTCGATATGGTTCCCGGGTAACCTGCCGTTATGGAGACATCGAGACTGCCTATGTCTATACCGAGTTCCAGCGCATTTGTGCTAATAACCGTTGTGATTTTTCCTTCCTTTAGATCCTTCTCGATTTTTCTCCGTTCCAGTGGGAGATATCCGCCCCTGTATCCCTGAACGATCTCGGGATTCTTGTGCATCCTCTTTGCCTTTTCCTTGAGGTACGTTGTAAGCAACTCCACTGCTGTTCTTGTGCGGACGAATATAATTGTTTTAATATCATTTCTCATGAAGTGCTCGGCAATTCGCATGGTTTCTTTTATATACGATGTACGGATTCCCAGTTCGTAATTTACAACAGGTGGGTTGTAGAGAATATAGTGTTTTTCTCCCGCCGGAGCATAGCTTTTGGAGATAAGCGTTACATCCTCTTCGATTAAATTTTCGGCGAGTTCCTTCGGATTCTTTATCGTTGCCGAGGAGAGTATGAAGATCGGGTCGGAGCCGTAAAAACGGGCAATACGCTTCAATCTTCGTATTACATTTGCAACATGACTGCCGAATATGCCCCTGTATTGGTGCATTTCATCGATTACTACATGTTTTAAATCGGTAAATAGTCTGCTCCATTTTGTGTGATTGGGAAGTATCCCTTGATGCAGCATGTCAGGATTTGTTACGACAATATTGCCGACATTCCGAATGGCTTTTCTGGCACTGACCGGTGTATCTCCATCGAATGTAAAGACTTTCATCCCTGCTCCTGTAAGTTCATTAAGATTCAAGAGTCCGTGGAGCTGATCTTGAGAGAGGGCTTTTGTAGGGAAAAGGTAAAGTGCTCGCATCGAGTTATCTTTGAGAAAGGTATCCATAACGGGAATATTGTAACATAGTGTTTTACCCGAAGCCGTTGGTGTTACGATAACGGTGTTTTTACCTTCACGAACGAGAGAAATCGCCTCTGCCTGATGCCTGTACAGTTCATTAATACCGTTCTTTGCAAGGGCATCCTTCAGGTTTGGTGCAATATCTTCGGAAATCGACGAATAAATCCCTTCCTTCTCGGGGATGGTTTCCCATTTTGTAACATTTTTCATGAAGGCGTTATTGGATTTTAGAGAATCAATTATCTGATCTATATTCATGTGTGGTTTCATCTATTATATTCAAGAAATCGTCAAAACTGTTCTGGAAAGAGTATTTTTTTACTGCTTTTAATTCATCGGCAGTGAAATCCTCGCCCTTTAACATTTCAATTATACCACGAGCGAGGGAGATTAAATCCGTTTCATCGATGAGGTATAGATGCGGAATATCTATGTCTTTCATGTAGTCGTATCGTCTGGCAAGTACCTTTACGCCACTTGCAACGAGGTTAAATACGACGCTTGGAGGGAAGGGTTTATCGGTAGGAATCAATGCACATATCGCATTGTTGTAGAGAACGGCGCGGTGAAAACGACTTTCAGGGGTTATTATGCGGATAGATGAGGACAAATTTTCGGTTTTTGTTTTCTCTTCGTCTGTAAGCATTATAAAATTCACATCGTACTCAAAAAGTGAAAACAGTTCTGCCATATCGGTAAATCGAGTGACCTCGTTGTTCGTAAGATTAAGTGGAGGAAGGAGAATATTATTGCCCCCCTCGAAATTATATTTTTCGAGAATTTCATCGAAATTTTCATCGTGATGACGGAAAATGGATCTATTATAGAAACCGTTCCACCGGAGTGATTGCGGAGGTTTTTGCGAATATAAACGGAGAATAGTATCTCGAGAGTATTTCTCTGAATAGATCAGTGTAAAATCGCTATTTCGAATCTTTATATATTCCGGGATATCCGCTTCGTTAATAATGTTGGCTTCGTCTATTTCAGCCATCACAAATGTAGGGATTTTCGGTGTGTTTTTCAAAAGCAGTAAAGGGGTAATATGAGAGAAAACAACGGCATCAAATGTGTATTCCCTTGTAATTTCATTTAGTTCCGATACGAGAAGCTCTCTAAGGATTTTTATATTCTCGTCGGATAGGTTGTGATACAGCGTATTACTGTAACTACACTTTTCATATACGGGTATTTCGAAGTTCAGAGGGGTTGAATTGAATATAATGTTCTTTGCATTGAAGGGATGTGTATCATTTTCCGTATATTCGAATGAAATAACCGTTACGGTATGCCCGTGTTTCAGAAGCTCCATTGCTATATTTTGTGTTTTATAGCCGATTTCCGATTCATCGAGCGGTGCATCGGATACGAGTAAAATATTCATAACTCAATGATACTTTTAGGATGGTTCTTTGTCAAGAAGATGAG
>JAACEC010000073.1 GCA_011682715.1 Pseudomonadota bacterium | reverse complement strand
TGTGCTTTAATGTAGAAAGTCTCAAATTTGCACCTGCAAGAACAAAAAAGAGTAGATATAACGGAGATTCTATGTCTTCAAGTACATCAAAAAACATAGAAGATGTGCTTTGTAAATTAACAACAGCAATGCCGAGAGCCATGGTTGTAAGTAGTAAGGAAAGATGCAACATATCAGCTACCCCCACAGCAAGTAATATAAAGCTCAATGTATAAATTTCCAAATCACTGTGCCTCTTGAAATATCTTGAAAAAAATGAAAATATATAGTCCAGCAAAGTTCCTAAAATAAGTACCCCTATTATCTCTACAATAGATTTCACAAATACCAACATAATATTTGTTGAACTGTGCAAGTAGAGTGATTTTGATATGGCAAATGATATTGCAAATATTATTAAACACCATGCATCGTCTATGGCAACTACACCAAGTAGAATTTTGGTAAAATAACCCTTTGCGTTGTACTGTCTTATCACCATCATTGTTGCAGCTGGTACCGTAGCAGAAGATATTGCACCATATAGAAGAGACATGTACAAAGGTTTTTTTAACAATACGAAGAATACGGATGTAACGAGAATCCATGCTCCACTTGCTTCAAAAACCGATATCCACAGTATTGATCTCCCCAATTTTCTAAATTCTCTCAATGAAAAGTTTCTCCCTATTTGAAAAGCAACGAAACCAGCACGACATTGGAAATCAATCCTATAGATGAGAGTATGGTACTATGAACAAGATCAAGGAGTTCCTGACCTATTAGAATTCCTACGATTAAATCTCCCGTCACCTCGGGTAATTTAAATCTATTGATAAACTTATTTACAAGAAGTCCCAAAATGAAAATTATACCCAAACTAAGTAATATGTTCATTTACATTCCCTATAAATAGAATAGAACAATTTCCCGATAAGGTCAAATAATTCCTGTGTTTAGATGTGGTTTATCTCTTGCATTTTAGGAATAAATAATATATACTACCGAGAAATAGGAGGTAACATGGGTGGTGCATCGCAAATCGTACTTTTAATCGTTATTTTCGGTATTATGTATCTTTTGATTATTCTCCCCGAGCAGAGAAACAGAAAAAAACATCAGGAACTTTTGAATAACCTCAAGAAGGGAGATAAAGTTCTAATGCAATCCGGAATACGTGGTGTTGTTACAAAGATAAAGGATAATGTTGTAGCGATAAAAATTGCAGAAAAAGTAGAGATTGAAGTAGAAAAGCCGTACATTATCGGTTTGTATAAACAGGAAAACAGGGCAAAAGAAATAAAATCTAACAATTGAACCGATGAATATCGTCTTTTTCGGCTCTGATTCATTTAGTATTCCAGCGTTAGAAAGACTTAAAGATATTTCAAATCTTCTCATAATTACAGAGCATGACAGACCGGCAGGAAGAGGTAGAAAAACCTATCCTCTTCCGCCGAAAACTTACGCTTTAAAAAACAACTTAAAATTCATAGAAACCGAGGATTGTAATGAAAAATTTGTTATCAAAAAAATAGAAAATTTCAAACCTGATTTCATCGCAGTTGCTTCATTCGGCCAAATATTGAAGGAAACGTTACTTGCTTTGCCAAAATATATCCCCCTAAACATACACCCCTCACTTCTTCCCAAATACAGGGGTGCAGCACCAATAAGAAGAGCAATAATGGGAGGTGAAAATGAAACGGGAGTAAGTATTATCAAGATGGAGAAAAAATTGGATGCGGGAGGAATTATTCTTCAGGAAAGAGTTCAAATCGACGATAGTACGATTTATACAGAGCTTTTTGAAACTTTATCCGTATTTGGTGCAGATCTCCTCTTGGAAGCCATTGATCTAATTAGAAACGGTTCTTACTCTACCAAAAAACAGGACAAATCAAAATCTACATATGCAAATAAAATTATGCGCATTGACTACACCTTAAATGCAAATCGGGATTCGAAAAGTGTTTTAAGACAAATCAATGCATTTTCAGAGAAACCCGGAACGATTTTCAAAATGGGTGGGAAGCAGCTTAAAATAATCCGTGCCTCCTATTCCGATTTTAATTTGCCTCCAAATACAATCAGGGTGATTAAAAAACATCTTTATTTAGGTACGAAAACAATCGCATTGGAAATTTTAAAAATTCAACCTGCCGGGAAATCCGCAATGGATGCAGTTGCATTTTTAAACGGTAATAAGATAAATCAAAATATAAAAATTGAAGAGGAATAGATATGTGCGGAATAATCGGTATAATCGGAAACGAGAGAATTAACGAAGAGTTGTATATAGGGCTGAATATCATCCAACACAGGGGGCAGGATTCGTGCGGGATGTGCACTTACGACGGTAAATTCCATCTACAGAAGTATGAAGGGTTGGTCCAGAACGCATTTACTCCTGCGAATATCAAAATGTTAAAGGGCAATATAGGCATAGGTCATGTGCGTTATCCTACTGCCGGCAGCGGTGGTGTTGAAGATGCCCAACCGTTTTTTGTAAACTATCCTTACGGAATAGCCATGGCACATAACGGTAATATTGCCAATTACAGAGAATTAAGCAAAATCAACAAAAACGAGTATCACAGAATTATCAATTCATCCTGCGATATCGAAGTATTCTTAAATATATTCGCTCATAATCTCGAGGGAAAAACATTTTCCCTGGAAACAATGAAAAATGCACTTTTGAACACGACTAAAATAATAATCGGCAGCTACTCAATCGTTTCCATAATAGGTGATTATGGGTTATTGGCATATAGAGATCCATACGGATTCAGACCTTTGATTTTCGGTAGAAAGGGAAACAGTTATATCTTTGCTTCCGAATCTTGTGCAATTGATACCTTAGGTTATAAAATTGTCAGAGATGTTAAACCGGGAGAAATGATTTTCATTGACAATAAAGGTGAATTTTACAGCGAAGTTATAAGTAAAGCGGAATACAGACCGTGTATTTTCGAGTATATTTATTTTGCTCGCCCCGACTCAATTATGAACAATATACTTGTAGCAAGAGCTCGATACAATCTCGGTAAAACACTCGCTGAAAAGATCAAACGATTAGGAATTATACCCGATGTTGTAGTGCCTGTTCCCGATACAGCTCGGAATGCCGCTCTTGCCGTTGCGAAAAAGCTACATGTCTCATATCAGGAAGGACTTATTAAAAACAGATACATCGGCAGAACCTTTATAATGCCCGGGCAGGACATACGAGTCAGTTCAATAAGGCAGAAGTTACATCCTGTTAAAGAACAATTAAAGGGGAAAAAAGTACTCTTAATTGACGATAGCATTGTGAGAGGGAATACATCGAAGGAACTTGTAAATCTCATTAAACAGTCCGGAGCTACTGAGGTTTATTTCGCATCATATTCTCCACCGGTTAAATATCCGTGCTATTACGGAATCGATATGCAAACCGAATCGGAACTAATAGCAAACAAGATGGAGATCGAAGAAATTAGAACCTTCATAAATGCGGATGCCCTTATTTACCAGGATTACGATGATATGATAAAAGCGGTAAAAACGGATTCGAATGTCAAATTCGATCGTTTCTGCACGGCTTGTTTTTCCGGTGATTACCCTCAGACCATTCCTCCGCATATTTTAAATGATATTGTAAATGATAGAACACGCAAATAGAACCTTCTTCTTCCTGGTTCTTCTCGTGCTGTGCAGTTTAGATTTATTCTCCTCTCCCCCGTCGTACAATGATAACAAGCTCATTCTTTCGGATTCCTTGGTGCTACAATATAAATATAACGCAATTTACGAAATTTCACCGGATTCTTCGTTAATAATAGGTAATATAAGCAATCTCTCATATTGGTACTATTCCGCAAATAATCTGTTTTTTATAAATAGCGGTTATCTCTGCCTTTTTAATTTCTTCACACATAAAACGGACACTATTTCATTTTCGAATTTTGCACGTTCATTTATTTACAAACCTAATGCAATCTATCTACTCGATGACACGGGAATTTGGAAAAACAATATTTTGCTTGTAAACGGGAGTATTAAAAATTTTGCCGTCGGTAAGAACGGTTCCCTTTTCTTACTAAAAAACGATACATTGTATTTCAATAAATCTTTTTCTCTTCGTGACTCCGTAATAGATACGCATATAACTTCATTTTGCATAACCAAACCCGGAAAAGTCATATATTTGAAGAATGATACGCTTTTAATCGATGGAAATTTTATAGCAGAATTTAAATATATCCCCCAAAAATTGTATGCAATTAAAAATCGGATAATCATATATGCGAAAGATTCTATTTTTACTTTCGATTACTGAGCTCCTTTCCGCATTTGTTTACGGTAACACTGTAGATACACTTTACCTACATAGCAAAGGGAGTTATATTCTTTCGTATGCACATATAAAAATTATTCAAAGGATTAAACCGGACAGCTTAATTCCATATTTAGAAATTGACTCGGTTAACGGTATCGTTAAACTCAAAAAGAATCTAAAAAACTCTACAATAATGATTGTCGATTACTCGTCTTACGATGAGAATATCTTGCTAAGAAAGCACAAACTTAATCCGAGTGTAAAATCTATTCCGTATGCCGACTCGGTATCAAATTATAAAAATAATTACGTTAAGTCGAAACAGAGCAGGAATTTTGCCAACGGATTTAATGTACTTAATTTTAATATGAACGACTACAACGGCTTTAATGTAAATACGGCGGCTGACAATCATTTTAATTATCATTCGCCCGGTGGGATTACAGTGAACGGTTATATTAACGACAACAACAAAATTTTTTCCGGAGAAGGCGCTTACTTATCCGATATATCCGGCTTGAACATTTTTATAGGCAAGGACAACAAAAGCATAAATTTAGGTGATATTTCCTACGGATTAAACGGATTAAATCAAAAAATGATCGGATTTGACTTGAAATACGGTGATAAACTGCAGTTACTCGCCGGTTTGGACGGAGGTGAAAGGGGGAATACAGAGATTATTATAAAAGAAAATAGTCTCGGGCCCTATAACATTCTTTCTTCGAGCGACTCGTTATACTATTTGTCTCCTCACAGCGAAAAAGTTTTCCTGAACGGCAATATCCTGAAAAGCGGAACCGATTATACAATCGATTATACATATGGAACAATTTCCCTTTTACCGAGTATCAAGCTCAACGAAGGTGATAAACTATACATTACCTATCAACTCAAAAGTCGATATAACATAAGACACTATATACATATCGGTGACAATGTTAATCGTAATTTCGGCATAAGTTATGACGAGACAAGAGACTGGGCAAGAAACATATTCGGGATTTCTTACGATTCTATAATTTCATATAATGACTCTACCATTGTTTTAAGCGGTGTTAAATTTGTAGGTATAAACAAAGGAGATTATATAAAGTCGGGTAATCATTATGCTTATGCAGGCAA
>JAACEC010000072.1 GCA_011682715.1 Pseudomonadota bacterium | reverse complement strand
GATATCGAAGATGTGCTAACAAAAAACAGGAAGATAAAATTCAATAAAGTAATTATAGACCCGCCTAAAAAGGGGCTTACAGACGGAGTGATAAGGGAAATAATAAGGAGAAAACCAGAGAGGATTGTTTACATATCGTGTAATCCTCAAACACTTGTAAGAGATTTGGACAGATTTATATCCACAGGGAATTATAAATGTGAAACCATTCAACCCTTTGATCTATTCCCGCAAACGTTCCATGTGGAAAATATAGCATTATTGAAACATACCATCTAAAATATACTGTCTCATAGAAATAGCAAATATCCATACCCAGTTACTAAATTAAGATTTTATCCTTGACATTAAGTTAATAAAATACTATATAAAATCAATATGAATTTATCAATTTTGCTGCTTCGCTTTTTAAATCATAATGTTATAATATTCACATATTTATCAAAATCCATATACACAGGAAGGTGTTAAATGAACAGTTCAAATTATTTCAGCAGGTGGTTTTTCGGTTTTATTGTACTGTCGTTGTTATGGCTGGCATTTACTTTCCCGTTTTCTCTGGCGGAACTCTATACCGGTCTTGCCATAGGAGCGTTCATTTCGCTTTTTACAGCTAAATATTTCGAGGAATTCGGTATAAGCAGTTTTGCGCCTTCAAAGATTTTAGGTTTATTGATCTACATACCTATCATCTTATGGGAAATAATTAAGGCTAACATCGAAGTCGCAATTATCGTTTTGTCTCCTTCATTACCGATCAAACCTGCAATAGTAACGGCAAAAACGAAATTGAAATCTGACATAGGTAAGATGTTTTTGGCAAATTCAATCACTCTGACACCGGGGACACTGACAGTTGATATCATTGATGATACTTATTTCATCCATTGTATCAAAATCGATAAAACGGATGAAAAGTACGCTATCGATAGTATAATCGGTAAATTTGAAAAACATTTGAGGAGGTTTGTTAAATGACTATCCTGATATGGATCTGGTCAATAATTTTGTCTATTTCCATTATTTTGGTCATTTACAGATGCGTTAAGGGACCGTCATTGCCGGACAGAGTTATTGCACTTGATATGTTTACGACGATTACAACGGGGCTTCTCGTATTAATCGCACATTTCCTGAATAACTATATTTTGTTGGATGTCTCGCTGGTATATGCACTTCTTGCCTTTATATCCGTGATTGCAATTGCGAGGTATCTCGAATCATCAAAGAGAGGTTGATATGTTTATAACAGGAATTATTTTAATAACAATCGGTGTCACATTCAGCACTTTGGGTGCTCTCGGGCTTGTAAGGATGCCGGATTTGTATAACAGGCTTCAAACAAGTACGAAGGCTACAACACTTGGTGCTTTTTCAACTATTATCGGGGTAGGATTTCTGAATCCGTCATGGTTAATAAAGACAATCGTTATTGCCACATTTATCCTTTTAACAGCTCCGATAAGCTCTCACAATCTGGCACGGGCATCCCATAAATGGGGTATACCTCTGTCTGATAAAACATCGGTGGATAAATATGATTCAAAAGCGGGAAAAGAGGAGTAGAAACATGATTATACTATTATATTTAGCTATCCTGGTCCTTGGTTTGTCAGCACTATGTGCCATATTCACCAAAGACCTTCTTGTTTCCGTTGTGGCTCTCGGAGTCAACAGTCTGATTGTTTCAGCATTGTTTTTCCTGATGCATGCTCCTGATGTTGCAATAACCGAAGCTGCAATAGGGGCGGGATTATCTACGGCGATATACGTATTTGCGATCAGACATACAAAAAGGCAGGAAGAAAAATGAAAAAGACAGAATTTATAACCGGCTCGTTTATTGCACTGACACTTGTGGTTCTTCTGGGAATATTTTTCTTCCAGGCATTGTTTCAACCTTCCTATGAAGGTAAGGTTATGCCAGTAGATAATGTTAACTTGAAGAACAGAGTGTCTTTACATTATGTTTTGAAAAATGTTAATAATGCATCCAAATACTTGGCAATGCACGGAATGCGATATTTTAACAACAGGTCATCGGTCCCTTCTCAGACGATAACATACGGCAAATCGAAGAATCTCGAAGAAGGCTCTGCAAACGAAGTAACGTCCATCGTTGTGAATTACAGAGGATTCGATACTCTGGGAGAAGTTACCGTTCTGTTCATATCAATAATAGGAATCACAATGCTTATAGGCGGTGTTGTAGAAAAAAAATGGATAAAGCCGTCTCTCATAGTAAGGACGGGGAGCAAATTTTTGTTCCCGTTTATTCTACTCTTCGGTGTTTACATATTCATACACGGTCATCTTACACCTGGCGGAGGATTCCCCGGAGGGGCGGTTATTGCCTCGGGATTTTTGCTTCTCCTCCTCGGGCTTGAAAATTACAGATTTAATACAAAAGCCTCAAAGGTAATAGAAAGTTTAGCCGGATTAACATTTGTTTGTATAGGACTTATAGGGCTTTTTACGAAAAATTCGTTTCTTGCTAACTTTATACCAACGGGCACAGTAGGTCTATTGTATAGCGCCGGCATGGTTTCTCTAATTTATGTCGTTATCGGTATAAAGGTCGGAGCCGAGTTGTCAACAGGTGTTGCAGAATTAAAAGAGGGTAATAAAAATGATTAGCGCAATATTTTTCTATTCAACAGCATTTGTTTTGTTTCTCATCGGGTTGTTTGGTGTTTTAACAAGAAAAAACGTTATTAAAATTCTTGTTTCTTTCAGTATTACCGAAACGGCTGTTAATCTGTTCTTAGTAACAGTAGGATATATAGAGGGCGGTAAAGCTCCTATTCTAACAAATACTATAGGTAGTATAGGAATACACAATTTGAAATTCGTAGATCCTCTACCACAGGCTCTGGTACTTACGGCAATCGTAATCGGACTCGGTACAACAGCACTCTCCCTTGTTATTGCAATTAAATTGTATAAAAACTACGGGACTTTAAATATAACAAAAATGGATGGTAAAATATGAATATGAACTATGCTTTGCTGTTAATTGCCGTCCCATTGGCTGTTGCTTTTTTGCAGCCGCTTTTCGGAATGATAAGTAAAAAATTTACAAAATGGGTAACATTCTTAACGCTCGCATTCAATTTTGTTTACTCTCTTTGCCTTTTGAATTATGTAATGACTAATGGACCGCAGATCGCTGTAATCGGCAACTGGAGACCTCCTTTCGGGATCAATCTCTACTTATCTGCACTTTCTCTTTTTCTTGCAACTATCATCTATTTTGTCGGAACAGTGGTTTCGTTTTACTTTATCGGGATCAAAGATAAGCCAATAGATGACAAACTCAGTCTTGTTATGCTTCTTGTAGTTGGTGCGGCAGGAGCCATTGTGATGACAGGAGATTTGTTTAACATGTTTGTTTTTATAGAGATTCTTTCCATAGGAACTGCCATTCTTATTGCCTCGCGCGATAAAGGTTTGTCTTACAAGGGAGCGTTGAAGTATATGATCTTCGGCTCAATTGGATCATCTATGCTTCTTTTTGCTATTGGCTTCACATATGGGACATTGGGAACATTGAATCTCGCCGAAATTGCACTTAGATTCCATGAAATAAATCCCACTCTTGCATCTTTCATCGTATTGATGTTCACAGGTGGTGTATTCGTCGAAGCGGAGTTGTTTCCCTTCAATATGTGGGTACCGGACTCTTATGAAGGTGCTTCCCCACATATAAACGCAATTTTAAGTGGCATTGTCAGCACAGCGGGAATTTATGCAATAATGAGAGTCTTTATGACCGTCTTCGGTATAAACATAGGAGACAGAATAGTAATATACGGAAAACTTAATTTTAACGCAATTCTGATAACAATCGGCGTAATTACAACAGCAATCGGAGAATTATCGGCTCTTACTCAGAAAAATATAAAAAAGATCCTTGCATTTTCGTCAATGGCACAGATGGGTGTAATTGCTTTTGCAATCGGAATAGGTAACCAGATAGCCTTAACAGGGGGTATTTTTCACCTATTCAATCACGCCATTTCAAAAGCGTTACTCTTCCTCGTTGCGGCAATGATAATAAGAAATATCGGAAGTGCCGATATCGATGATATGGAAGGATTCGGAAGACACAATAAATTCTTAGCAATAATATTTGCAATAGGTGCCTTCGGAATTATAGGAATACCTTTCTTTAACGGTTTCTGGAGCAAAATGTATATTATAGACGGAGCTGTTATGCGTTCAACACCGTGGACATACTTCGCTCTCTCGTTTATTCTCGGTGCCGCTCTAATCGAGGCATTCTACTACTTCAGGATAATTTACAAGATGTTCAACGACAAGAAAATTACCGCAAAAAACAGAATTCATCCCTTTGCATATATTTCGGTGGCTCTTTTGGCAATTGTTGTTTTAACCGTAGGCATTTACCCCTCACTGTTTTCAAATATTCTTAACCATGCATCAGCGGGAATTTTCGATAGAGTACAGTATATAACAACAGTCTTAGGAATGGGGGTGCTCAGATGATTTTAAATCTGTTTATAATAACCCTGATTACAGCTTTTGTAGCACTGATTATCGGTGGGAAATTAAAATGGTTGAGGTGGATTCTCTTTACGGCACTTCTTACATTTCTGTCGATAAGACTGTGGTCTTTTTACGGTAATTGGGGATATACAGAGGGATATAGATTGCTATCTCTCGGTAATATTAATTTCACTATTAATTTGGGGATAACAAAGTTGGGATGGTTCTTTGCCTTCTTTACGACAATTGTTAACCTAATAATATCGATATTTTCCATTCAAAAAAATCTCCATGAAAAGGATGAATGGGGAGTAGGTGTTTTATGGATGATACTTGCCGGAGCAAATATAGCGATTTTTATGTCGTTGGATTGGATTACGTTTTTCATATCCTGGGAAGTGATGACATGGACATCCTATTTTATTATTACCCCGGGCTGGAAAAAGTCTTTTAAAGCGGCAAATTACTATTTTCTTTTAAGTATGTTTGGCGCATATGCAATGTTAATAGGTATTTGGTGGTTGTACTCTAATCCCGCCATTCATACCTTAAATATAGCAAAATCAATGGAAGGACTTGCAAGATATTGGAGCGTGTCTCCCTGGAGTGCAGGAATAGTGGCATTGCTCTTTGTAACAGCCTTTTTTGCGAAATCAGCGGTATTCCCATTCCACCCTTGGCCAGCAGAGGCACATGCTGAAGCACCTGATGATTTTTCACCATATCTGTCAGGAGTCATGATTAAATATGGGCTTTACGGTATCGTTTTATTCATAGTTCCGTTGTTTATACAGTTGCAAAAATTTGGTTTTAACGGTGCTACTGTTAATGGTGTACCGGTACTTTCCTACATTCTTGCATGGATTGGTGCGATTACAGCAGTATGGGGGACATATAAAGCTATTGTATCGAATGATATGAAAAGACTTGCCGCATGGTCTACAGTTTCTAACATAGGTTATGCAACAACGGCAATATTTAT